>JALSGI010000096.1 GCA_026982835.1 Planctomycetota bacterium
GTTCGCGGCGCTTGCGGGGGGAGGTGCTGCCGGGCAGCATGTTGTACTCGGCGGTGATCCACCCGCGACCCTGGCCTTCCAGCCACGGGGGCACCTCGTCCTCCACGCTGGCGGTGCAGAGGATCATGGTGCGCCCGGCCTGGGCCAGCACACTGCCCGGGGCGGTGCGGGTAAAACGGCGTTTGAGACGAATGGGCCGCAACTGCTGCGGCCGGCGCTGATCGGCTCGCATGGTGTTTGTTCCCAGCAGAGACGGGCTTTCCTTCCTGCTTGCCGGCTCGGATACTTACCATACGGCGTTTTCCATCGGCTGCAAGCACCGGTTCGGCCATGCCCCTTGCGTCCCGTTTCTTGCGGAGGGCCAGAGCACCTTGGTCAAAAAGCCACACAAAAAGAAAAAACGCCGCCGCGGAAGGCATCCGCACCGGGTGAGGGTGCGCCGCGCAGTGCAGCAACAGGCCTGGGAACTGGTCCACCCGCGCTGCGCCAAGGAGCGGGACCTGGACCTGGAAGAAGCCCGCAAAATGATCCAGGCCGGCGAGCCGGAGCTGGCCCGCGACGAGCTGCTCTGGATGCTGGAAGAATGCCCGCAGATGATCGCCGCCCACCGGCTGCTGGGACAGATGGCCTTGGAAGAGCAGAACTTCCGCCTGGCCCGAGGGCACCTGGGCTATGCGTTCCAGATCGGCACGCGGGCTCTGGAGCAGGCGGGCAACCCGATCCCGGTGCCTTATCGCCTGGAGGCCAATCGGGACTTTCTCGAAGCGGGGCGCGACCTGGCCCTGTGCCTGCAGCGCCTGGGCAAGCCGCAGCTGGCCCTGGAGGTGCGCCGGCAACTGCTGCGACTGGACCCCAGCGACCCGTTCGGACTGCGGCGGCTGGTGCGCCGGGAAAGCGAAGAGGACCAGGGGTAAAGAAGAGGGCGGGGGTTCTGCCGGGCGGAGTGAAAAAGGGAGGGGAGTTGCCGGGGAGAGCAAGCGGCCCAGCGGTGTTGACCCGGGGGGAGAGATTTCGTAGCTGAGTCGGCACCTTGGGTCCGAGGAGAGCAGTCCGTGCCAGCGGGGCCACGGCAGAGGGCCGTTCTGGCTGCGGACCAGCCGCGATCTTCCTGGTGGAAAAAGAAGCTGGCCGATGGCCGACATGCCGCCGCAGCCCCAACCCGACCCCTCCTCCACCAAACGCCGCCGGTGGCGCCTGCGGCTGCCGGAGCCGGTGCGCCGGCGGCTTTCCCACTGGGGCCGGTGGTGCCTGCGGCGCAAGTGGCGATTGCTGGTCTTCTTCGTGCTGGTGAGCGTGCCGCTGGTGCAGACATGGGTGGTGGGGCTTCTCCATCTGCCTAAGTCGCCCCAGTATTTCGTCGATCTGGCCTACCAAGCCCTGGAACGGGAAGACTGGGAAGCGGCCCAACGGGTGCTTGCCCGCACGCCGCAGATTTACACGTACCCGGGTCCGTGGCGGCGAGATTTTCTGCTCATCCAGGCGGCCGTGGCGTACTTTCGCGCCCGGGAGGCCGGACCGCACCCGCACAGCGAATTTCAGCAAGCGTTGCTTGCATTGCGGCGATCCCAGGAGGCGGGCTTTCCCGACCGCTGGCGAGCCAAGGCCCTGGGCTGGCTGACTGACTGCTATTATCGACTGAAAAACTACCCCAGCGTGCTTGCCACCCTGGAGGAGCTGTTGGCCACAGGAGCCGAACCGCCGGTGGAGCTGCTGTTCCAAGGCACCCAGGCGGCCCTGCAGGTTTTTCCCCCGCGGACGAAAACCGCCCGGCGGCTGCTTGCTCGCCTGGCCAAACGCCGCTTGTCCCCCCGGGAGCAGCACCGCTTTCGACTCTGGCAGGCCGCGACCCAGTTTCACCAAGGCCAAGCAGCCCAGACCTTGAAAACCCTGCAACGTCTTCCCCAAGAAGGGCCCCTGGCGGCCCGCGCCGCCCTGCTCCAGGGCCTGGCCCGGCTGCAGCTGGCCACCGGAAAAGAGAAGCAAAAAGACGCCCCGGAACTCGACAAAAAGCAGCTCCAGCAAGCCTACCAGGCACTCAAGCGGGCCCTGGCCCTGGACACCCAAGGCGGAGACATCTCCGCGGCAGCCCTTTACCACTTGGGGCGGGTGCTGTGGCTTCAAGGAAAAACCCGCCAGGCGATCACCACCTGGTTGCACCTGCGGGAGCAGTTCTCCGAGCACGTGGCGGCCCGGGCCGCTTCCTGGCAGTTGGCCCGAGGGTTTGGCCAGTTGAAGCAATGGCAGGAGGCAGTGGACCTCTGGGGCGATCTAGCTCAACATGCCGAGCAGCTCCAGCAACCCAACTCTTATCTGACCTCGGAGCAGGCCCAATCCGACGCGCTGGCCACCCACGATCACCTGCTGGAGGAATCGTTGTATTCCTGGGCGGTGCGGCTGCTGAAAGCCGTGGAACCGCTGATCGGCCGCCAAGAGCGCTTGTTGCGAGAGGCGCGAACTTACGCCCGCTGGGCGGAAGCAACGCGTCCCGACCCGCAAGGAGAACCCCAACAGCAACGCCGCGTGCAACGGCTGCGCCAGTTGCGTTATTACCGTTCCGGGCTGGCGTGGGCTCAGTTGGCCGCGTTGCGGTTCGACACGCCGCACTATCCGGACGATCTCTGGCACACGGCCGAGGCGTTTCTCCAGGCACGCCGTTACGACCTGGCACTGCGGGTGCTGGCCGTCTATGGCCGCGCGGTGGAGCCCAACCCCCGCGAAGTGGAAACCGCCGTGCTCTCGGCAACCTGTTACTTGGCTCAAGGAAAGCCGCAAAAAGCCCTCGCCTCCCTGAAAAAAGTCCTCCGCGAAGTAAGCAACCACCCCCTGCTGTTCTCGGCCCGACTGCTGGGAGCCGAAGCCTACGTGCAGCTGGACCAGTGGGACCAGGCCCAGGCCCTGCTGGAAGAAAACCTCTACGGGGGCCGCCTCACCCCGGAAAGCGTGGAGTGGCAGCAGTCGCTGTTTCGTCTGGGCTGGGTGCACTACGTGCAAGAGCAGTGGGAAGGGGCCATCCTGCGTCTGGAAGAAGCCGTGGCCCGCTATCCCCAGGCCCCCGAGACGCTGCGAGCCCGCTACCAGTTGGCCCAGGCATACTATCAAAACGCCCGCAAGCAACGGGCGGTGATCGACGGGCTTCGTCTGGCCTCGGGCCGCGAGACCGCCGCCCGCAAAGTCACCTTGCAACTGCAAACGGCCCGCGATCACTTCATCCAGGTGCTTTCCCAACTCCACCGCCGCCGTAGCACCAAGTACCCCGACCCGGAAGAAGAACTCATCTATCTGAACTCCTTGTTTGCCCTGGCCCAGATCCAGCGCGACCTGGGCCACCCGGAAGATGCCATCGCCACCTACCTGGAACTGACCCGCGTGTTCGGCTCCTGGCCCGCGGTGCTGGAAGCCTACGTGCAACTGGCCGACGTGTACCAGGACCTGCAGCGTTACCGCGAGGCCAAAGCCGCGGTGGCCCAGGCCCAACGGGCACTGAAACAACTTCCGGCCCAGGCCCCTTTCCGCGAGCAGACCACCCGTTCCCGGCAGCAGTGGAACGATTACCTCCGGTGGTTGTTACAAAGCATTCCCTGAACGTGCGCATCTTCCAGGAACCTCCTCGCAGGGAGCCCCAGTCCATGCCCCAAAACGACCTCCGCCTCGCCCTGGCCCAAAAACGCTTGCAAGCCCTGGAGCAACTGCACCAGTTGGTCTGTCGCCAGGCCGAGCTGGTGGAGCAGGGCGATCTGGACGAGCTGCTGCGACTGCTCCAAGGGCCCAAACAGCGTGTGCTGCTTGCCTGGGGGCAGATCGAGAAAAGGTGGCAGGCCGCAGCCCGAGAGGATTGCCCCTGGACCGACTCCCAACAACAGCGGCTCTACCAGAACCAAGTACGCCAGGGGCAACAGTTGCTGGAGCGGATCGTCGCCCTGGAGATGCAGTGCGAGCAACGCATGCAATCCCGTCGGGAGGAGTTGGGGCGGCAAATCCAGCAAATCCACCACTCGCACCAGGTGGCCCAAGCTTATGCCCAGGGACCGCAACCGTCTCCCTCGGGCCAACTGGACTTGCTCTCCGACGCCTGAGTGCCTAAGAGGACCAGCCGGGCCATTGCGCCGCGGAGCCGGTACCAGGGAACTTTTCCGGCTCCCTCCCCAGGAAGCAGAAACGGAGACTCGCTGCGATGAACCACCCTCGTGTGGAAGATGCCCAGGCGATATCCTCGCCCCCGGCCGGTGGCGGAAGCCGAAGCGTACCGCCCTCTGCGCAGCACCTGGAGCCGGTGCTGGCGGCCTGGTACGAAGCCACGGTGAAGCTGGAACGGACCCACCAGTTGCTCCAGGCCGAAGTCAGGCGGCTTTCCGAAGAGCTGGCCGCCAAGAATCGCCAGCTGCGGCAGAAGACCCGGCTGGAAGACCTGGGCCGGGTGGCTTCGCACGTGGCTCACGAGGTGCGCAACTCCCTGGTTCCCCTGACGCTGTACGTGAGTTTGCTACGACGGCACACGGCCGAAAACGCGGCCTGCCAGGAACTGCTGGACAAGATGCAAGGGGCCCTCACCGGGCTGGACGCCATGGTGCAAGACCTGCTGCACTTTGCCGCCGACCGCCAACCCCAGTGCCAGCAGCTGCAACTGGCCCCGCTGCTGCACCGGTTGTGCCAAGACCTGGCCCCGCAGCTTCAGGCCCAGGGAATCGACCTGGTGCTGGACGTGCCGCAGGGGCTGAGCCTCTGGGCCGACCCGGACATGTTCCGCCGGGCGGTGCTCAACCTGGTGTTCAACGCCCTGGACGCGATGCCCCAAGGGGGCACGCTTTCCATCACTGCGACCCGGGGGCCCCAGGGAGTGGAAGTGGAGGTGGCCGACAGCGGGCCGGGGCTTTCCGACGAGGCACGCCGCCGGGCCTTCGAGCCGTTTTTCAGCAGCAAGCCCAACGGCACGGGCCTGGGGCTGGCCATCGTCTCCCATATCCTGGAACAACACGGCGGCAGCGTGCTGGCCTGCAACTGCCCCGACGGCGGGGCCGCCTTCACGCTGCGATTTCCTCCCCCGCCGAAATCCCAAGAGGTGCCACGGAGCCGGGCCGCCTGAGCCGTGGCAAGTGGTCCCTGCGATGCAAACTCTTCCCCCCTGCCCAAGGTGAACGCGAACCCCGTGGCGAAATCCCCCGGTGCCATGAACGCTGTTGCTCCTGCGACCGCACGGCCCGTTGCCCCTCAAAGCACCGGCCGCGTGCTGGTGGTGGACGACCACGCTTCGGCCCGCGAGTCGATCATGCTGGCCTTGCGCCACGCCGGGCACCAGGTGTGCGGCTGCTCCAGCGGCCCGGAAGCCCTGCAACGGCTGCAAGAGGAACCCTTCGACGTGGTGATAACCGACCTGCAGATGCCGGGGATGGACGGGCTGGAGCTGATCCGCACCATCCAGCGCCGTCGTATCGGCACGCAGGTGGTGATGATTACCGCCCACGCCTCGGTGGCCACGGCCGTGGAAGCGATGCGGCACGGGGCGCTGGACTATATCGAAAAACCCTTCGACGCCGGAGAGCTGGAGGCCCTGGTCCGCCGAGCGGTAGAACAGGCGGCGCTGCTGGACCGGCAGCAGTTGGGGCCCCCGGCCGCCGACGGGGAAGAGCAAGCCGTGCTGGTGGGTTCCAGCCCCCCGATGCAACAGCTCCGCCGGCGCGTGGCCCAGGTGGCCCCCACCCCCGAAACCGTGCTCATCACCGGCGAAAGCGGCACCGGCAAGGAGCTGGTGGCCCAGCTCCTTGCCG
>JALSGI010000097.1 GCA_026982835.1 Planctomycetota bacterium
AGGACTCCTCTTTGGGCTAGCGTAGCTCAATTGGTAGAGCAGCGGATTTGTAATCCGCAGGTTGTGGGTTCGAGTCCCTCCGCTAGCTCCTGCGGAGCCGAGGGTTGCGGCGCCCGGGATGGGAACAATAAGGCATACTGGGGGGTTTCCCGAGCGGTCAAAGGGGCCAGACTGTAAATCTGGTGGCTTATGCCTTCGCAGGTTCGAATCCTGCACCCCCCACTGGACTTAACCCGGCAAGCCAGCAAAACCTCAGTCCGGCCCGGCCCGGCCGTGTCGCTGCGGGTGTAGCTCAATGGTAGAGCGTCGGCCTTCCAAGCCGAATGTGAGGGTTCGATTCCCTTCACCCGCTTGCAATCCCCGTTGACCCCCCCGGCAAGATCGATAAACTACCTACCTATTCCGCCGCGGCGGAACAGGTTCAGGCTGCTGTAGCTCAGCCGGTAGAGCGCGTCCTTGGTAAGGACGAGGTCACGGGTTCAAGTCCCGTCAGCAGCTGGTAGCGTTTCGGAGTGGTTGTTCCCCGTTTCCCTTGCCACAAGACAGGTATCAAGCATGGCCAAGGAAGTATTTCAACGGACCAAGCCCCACGTGAACGTGGGCACCATCGGGCACATCGACCACGGCAAGACCACGCTGACCGGGGCCATTCTGGCGGTGCAGGCCAAAAAGGGCCTGGCCAAGTTCAAAAGCTATCACGACATCGCCAAGGGGGGGACGGTCCGCGACGAAACCAAGACCGTCACCATCCACGTCTCCCACGTGGAGTACGAAACCGAAAAACGCCACTACGCCCACATCGACTGCCCTGGCCATGCCGACTTCATCAAGAACATGATCACCGGGGCGGCGCAGATGGACGGGGCGATCCTGGTCGTCTCGGCCGCCGACGGCCCCATGCCCCAGACCAAGGAGCATATCCTGCTGGCCCGACAGGTGGGTGTGCCGGCCGTGGTGGTGTTTCTCAACAAGGTCGATCTGGTCGATGACCCCGACCTGCTGGAACTGGTGGATATGGAAGTGCGCGACCTGCTGAACAAGCACGAGTTCGACGGGGACAACGCCCCCATCATCCACGGCTCGGCCAAAGCGGCCTACGAAAACCCCGAGGACCCCGAGGCCACCAAGTGCATCCAGGAACTGATGGACGCCCTGGACGACTACATCCCCGAGCCGCAGCGGGAGGTGGACAAGCCGTTCCTGATGGCCATCGAGGACGTCTTCTCCATCGAGGGCCGCGGCACGGTGGTCACCGGCCGCATCGAGCGGGGCCGGGTGAAGGTGGGTGACGAAGTGGAGATCGTCGGCCTGACCGACGAGCCGCGCAAAACCACCTGCACCGGCGTGGAGATGTTCAACAAGACGCTGGAAGAAGGGGTGGCCGGGGACAACGTCGGCTGCCTGCTGCGGGGGATCAAGCGGGACGAAGTGCGCCGCGGCCAGGTGCTGGCCGCCCCCGGAAGCATCACCCCGCACAAGAAGTTCCAGTGCGAAGTCTATGTGCTGTCCAAGGAAGAAGGCGGGCGGAAAACGCCCTTTTTGACCGGCTATCGCCCCCAGTTCTACTTCCGCACCACCGATGTCACCGGCGAGGTGAAACTGCTGGATGGCGACATGGTCATGCCCGGCGACAACACCCGGCTGGAAGTGTCGCTGATCGCCCCCATCGCCATGGACGAAGGGGTGCGGTTCGCCATCCGGGAAGGGGGCGTGACGGTCGGCTCCGGGGTGGTGACCAAGATCCTGGAGTAACCGGCCAAAAACCGCTAGAATATCTCCAAAGGAATCCTGCCAGGAGCGTACCCCCCGGTACGCTCCTGCCCGGTAGGGGCGTAGCTCAATTTGGCAGAGCGCTGGTCTCCAAAACCAGTGGTTGGGGGTTCGAGTCCCTCCGCCCCTGCTTGGTGGCCCGATGTACCAGGGACCCCGCGTCTGCGGGATGCTGCGGCCGATCCGCCGCCGGCTCCTCTTGGTCTTCCCCGGCGGATCGGGTAATCTGAAGCTGCAGAGGCTCCCGGCCAGGGGGCAAGCTCGCGCTGGAAAGGAACGGTGTCCGTGAGTACTGTGCTGACCGAGCTGTTTCGGGCCCAGGCGTACAAGCGCACCCAGGGCCGGATCACCCGCCGCGTGACCTTCGCCGCGATGGTCCTGGGAGCCCTGACCGGCTGCTATCGTCTGAGCCAGCAACTGCAGTTCAGCGACCCGATGATCCGCTACGGGTTGCCGGGGCTGCTGTTTTTGCTGGGCTTGTGGCTGTGCTACCGGATCGTGAACATTCCGCGGTTTGCCGACTTCCTGATCTCCGTGGAAGCGGAGATGGCCAAGGTGTCGTGGCCGACCCGATCCGAGCTTTTCCGCAGCTCCGTGGTGGTGCTGGTGACCATCCTGTTGCTCACCGCCGTGCTGTTCGCCTACGACCTGGTCTGGCAGTTCCTGTTGATCGACCTGTTGCGGATCACCGGTCCCGGTTAGCCGGGGGCGGGGGCCCGGCAGAGGGCAGTGCGGCCCGCCAGGGAGCTCCCCGGCCCGTGCCGATTTCCTGCAAACCACCTTCCAAAGGGGGGAAGCGACTCGTGAGCCAGTTTCCGGAATCCGAATCCCTGCCCGCGCAGCAGTCCCAACCGCCCCAGCTTCCCGAGGCGGAGGCTGCCGGAGAGGATCGCTCCGCGGAAGCCGCCGGCCCGGCCCAGCCGCCCGCGGCTGAGCCCGAACCCCACCCGCAGCAACAACCCCCTGCGGCCGAAGGCCCCCGTATCCAAGAGCAGCGGAAGTTCCCGCCCCCCACCGGACAAAAGCGGTGGTACGTGGTCAAGGTGCAGACCAACCGCGAAGATACCGTCAAAGAGGCCATCCTCCGCCGGGTGAAGATGCAGGGGCTGGAAGACCTCTTCGGCGAAATCCTCGTCCCCACCGAAACCACCGTGGAATACAAAGGGGGCAAGAAACGGTACAAAAAGCAAAAACTCTACCCCGGCTACCTCATCATCAACATGGAAGTGACCGACGAGAGCTGGTTTCTGGTGCGGGAGACGCCGGGGGTGGGGGACTTTACCGGTGCGGCGGGCCATCCGGTGCCCATGGACGAAGAAGAAATCGAACAGCTCCTGGCCCGCATCCGACCTCATCAGCGGGAAGAGGAAAAAGCCAAGCAGGTGATCGACGTCAAGGTGGGGGACCGCGTGAAGATCAAAGAGGGAACCTTCTTCAACTTCGAGGGGGAGGTGGAAGCAGTGGACGAGACCACCGGCCGGGTGACGGTGATGATCAACATCTTCGGCCGCTCCACACCGGTGGAGATGAAGCACTATCAGCTGGAAGTGCTCTAATACCCCCTTGACGCTCCCCCTGGAAAGCGGCACCATAGAAGTTTTCCCCCCTGCGTTTTCGGATTCCTTGCCATGGCCAAGCAACTGGTTGGAAGCGTCAAAATCCAGGTGCCCGGCGGTCAGGCCACCCCCGCCCCGCCGGTGGGGACCGCCCTGGGTCCGTTTGGGATCAACCTGGGCCAGTTCGTGCAGCAATTCAACGAAAAGACCCGCGATGCCGGCGGCATGCCCATCCCGGTGGTCGTCCATGTGTACAACGACCGCTCCTTTACCATGGAGATCAAAAGCCCGCCGGCTTCGGCCCTGCTCAAGAAGGCCGCCGGGATCGTCAAAGGCTCCAGCGAGCCGAACCGGGAGAAGGTGGGCAAGGTGACCCGCAGCCAGGTGGAGGAGATCGCCAAAACCAAGATCAAGGACCTCAACGCCCGCGACCTGGAACACGCCTGCCGCATCATCGAAGGAACCGCCCGCAGCATGGGCATCGTGGTGGAAGACTGAGCCGGAAGCTTCTGCCCCGGCCGCTCGCTCGGACCACCTCCGTTGCCACAAAGGGTAAAAACCATGCCCAAGCACTCGAAGCGTTATCGGGCTTTGTTGGAAAAGTTCGATCCCAAGCAGCCGGTGGAGCTGGAAAAAGCCGTCGAGCTGCTCAAAGAGTTTGCCACCACCAAGTTCGACCAGTCGGTCGAGGTGGCCATGCGGCTCAACATCGACCCCCGCCAGGCCGACCAACTGGTCCGCGGCTCCCTGGTGCTGCCGCACGGGATCGGACGCCAGAAGCGGGTGTGCGTAATCGCCAAGGGGGAAAAGGCCGACCAGGCCCGCGAGGCCGGCGCCGATTTCGTCGGGGCCGAAGACCTGGTGGAAAAGATCAAGGAGGGATGGCTTGACTTCGACGTCTGCATCACCACTCAGGACATGATGGGACTGGTCGGCCCGCTGGGACGGATCCTCGGTCCGCGAGGGCTGATGCCTTCGTCGCGGGCCGGCACCGTCACCCAGGATGTGGGCAAGGTGGTCCAGGAGTACAAGGCCGGAAAAGTGGAGTTCCGCAACGACTCCACCGGCAACGTGCATGCGGTGGTGGGCAAGCTCAGCTTCGACAAGCAGCAGCTGGTGGAGAACATCAAGGCATTCATCGACCACGTGCAAAGCCTCCGCCCCCAGGCGGTCAAGGGCCAGTTTGTCAAGAACGTGTCCGTTTCGGCGACGATGAGCCCAGGCATTCGCATCGCCCTGTAAACTTCTTCTGGTGCGAGACCCAGGTGCGCCATGAGCAAATTCGTCAAAGGGATCATCATCGAGTACCTGCGGCAGCAGTTCCAGGGCGTGGAGAACGCCCTGGTGGTGAACGTGCAGGGATTGAACGGTAACCAGAGCTTCCAGTTGCGGCGGCGGCTGCGGGAGCGGGGCATCCGGCTGATGGTGGTGAAAAACTCCCTGGCCCGGCTCGCCACCCGCGACACCCCCCTGGGACCGCTGTTTGAGGACCTGGACGGCCCGGCCGCCGTGGTCTGGGGCGGAGAGGACATCGTCCAGATGGCCAAGACGGTGGTGGAGCTGGTGCAGGACAAGGAGGCGGGATTCGAGGCACTGGCCATCCGCCGCGGGATCGTCGATGGCACCGTGCTGGACGCGGCCGGGGTGGAGGAAGTGAGCCGCTGGCCCAGCCGGCAGGACCTGTTGGCCCAAATCGCCGGGCTGCTGCTGGCCCCCTATCGCCAGGTGGCCTCGTGCCTGCAAGGCCCGGCTGCCCAACTGGCTTCCTGCCTGGAGCAGCAATCCCAGGAGGATACCCGCAAGGAGGTCGCCTGATCCCCTTTACAGCAAAAGACGGGTTCCCTATACTGGGTTGTTTCGAGCACAAACCCAAGCGCAACGGCATTATCTGCTTCGCTTGAGGAGCTTTGGATTCCCAACCTGTTTCCTCGTATCGGTGTTGAAGCAAAGGGAAACTCACCATGGCCGACGAACAAGCCACTGTTGCGGTTTCGGAACAGATCAAGCAGATCGGCGACCAGATCGCCGGATTGACCCTCAAAGAGGCCAAGGAGCTGGTGGACTACCTGAAAGAGGCCTACGGGATCGAGCCGGCCGCCGGCGGGGCGGTGGTGATGCAGCAAGGCCCCGGCGACGGTGGTCAGGCCGAGGCGGTGGAGGAAAAGACCGAGTTCGACGTGGTGATCAAGGAGTTTGATCCCAAAAAGAAAGTGCCCGTGATCAAGGTGGTGCGAGCGGCCACAGGGCTTGGCCTGGTGGACGCCAAGAACCTGGTGGAAAAGACGCCCGCCAAGGTCAAGGAGGGCATTTCCAAAGAAGATGCCGAGAAGCTCAAAGCCGAGCTGGAAGAAGCCGGCGCCACGGTGGTGTTGGAGTAGTGTGGTCGCGGGTGGACGCGGCTTTCGGCCATTCTGTGACAAG
>JALSGI010000098.1 GCA_026982835.1 Planctomycetota bacterium
TAGCCTGCCGGAAAGGAGAATCCGCCGCACGATTCCATGCCCCCTGTTGCCAGGAACCGGCACGTGCACACCATCGGCTTGATGGGTCCGTGGGAATGTGCTTGGACCGCCGCCGGGGAGCAGCTCCCCCGGAGCTGGTGCCGGTTGCGCCTGCCGCCGGGGGACTCCGGGCTGCCGAAACCGCCCGGGAAGCAAGCCGTACTTTGGCTGCGGCGGTTCTTCCACCGGCCCACCGGGTTGCAGCCAGGGGATGCCGTGTGGCTCGTGTTTGCAGGCTGGCCCGCCGGAAGCAAGCTGTGGCTGAACGAAGTGCCCCTGGGTCGGCTCGCCGCCGAAGAGGAGCGGCGCGAGGTGACCCTGCTGCTTGCCCCGCGAAACGCCTTATGCGTGCAGCTTCCCCTGGGGGGAGAACCGCGGCCGCCGTTGCAACGCGTTGGAGTGGTGCTTGAGATTAGCAGCAATGAGGATTTAACCGCTTAGCGATTCGGTCAGCTCCTGGGGCGCGGGAACAAGGCTTCTGCACTTCAAAAAGCCGCACGGCGAGCCGGGAGCGTAAGCTCCGTACCTGTTTAGCCAGCTAGCACAGGGCTTTGGCTTGGCGTTGCCGTACCTGGCCAGAAGAAGCGTTTGTTCTTGCCACCGGTGAGCTGCCAGCTTGGCACCCCTTTCGCCAACTGGCTTTGCCTCGGAGGGGGAAAGTGGGTAAAGTGCCGCCATGCCTTTTGACCCTCTCCAAGCCGCCCGTAGTGTGGTTCGCCTGCAGCAAGAGGTCCGCCAGCTGAAGCAGCAGGTGGGGCAACTGCGTGCCGAGAACCACCAGCTGCGTACCGAAAACCACCAGCTGCGTGCCGAAAACCAGCTGCTCCACCAGGAATGCGACCGCCTGCGGGAGAAAGTCCACCAACTGCAGGAGCAAAGCCAGCGTCTGCAGCAGCAGGTGGAGCAGTTGCAACGGGAAAACGCTCGGCAAGCCGCTCCTTTCCGCCGTCGGGAAAAGAAGAAGGTCCCCCCGGAAAAGAAGAAACGTCCCGGCCGCAAGGGGGGCCATGAGGGCAGCTGCCGCCGGGTGCCTCCTCAGATCGACCAGGAAGAGGAAGTGCCGCTGGAGTGCTGTCCCCACTGCCAGGGCCCGTTGAGCAACACCCGGCCGGTGGTGCAGATCATCGAGGAGCTTGTCCCGATGCGTCCTCGGGTGACCCGGGTGGTGACCTGGCAGGGGGAGTGTTCGCGTTGCGGGCAGGTGCGGAGCACCCCCGTTGCAGACTTCTACGGGCGAGGGTGCGGCCCGGGCCCGGGAGCGGGAGGACACGGAGGACCCGTGGGCCGAGCCGACCAACAACCGAGCGGAGCGGGCGTTGCGTCCGGCAGTGGTGGCGCGGAAGTTGTCCTGTGGGAACAAGACGGAGGCGGGGCGTCGGTCGTGGCAGATTCTGGCCAGCCTGGCGGCCACGTGTGAGGGTCTGGCCACGGACTTTGTGGAGTTTTTAGCTGCCCGACTGCCGCTGGCCCCTCAACCAGGCTAGTCGGGCACGGCGGGTGAAGCCACCGGCCCGGCCGCACTTCTGTCCCCTTCTCCGGCGAGCCGGCTAGCCAGCTGCGACGCCTGTAGCGTCGATCCTCTGGCTGCTAGGCTAAACAGGTACTTCCCAGGAGAAACCCATGCCCCGAGTTGCCTACGAGTCGCTGCTGGAGTTCGCCACCGCGTTGCTTCGCGCCGGCGGGGTGCGCGGCGAGGAAGCCTCCCTGGTGGCCCAAAGCCTGGTGGAAGCTAATCTCTGCGGGCACGATTCCCACGGCGTGATGCGCATTCCTTACTACCTGGACGAGCTGGCCCGAGGCAACGTCCAAAGCGGCGTGGAGCTGGAGCTGTTCCACGATGAGCCGGAGGCCATAAGCGCCGACGCCCATTGGGGGCTGGGCCAGGTGCAGGCCCGGCGATTGATGGACCTGCTCATCCGGCGCACCGTGGATCGGGCCGTGTGCGTGGGCACACTGGTCCGCTGTGCCCACATCGGCCGACTAGGCGAGTACTGCCAGCAGGCGGCCGAGCACCACCGGGTGTCGATCATCATGGCCAACACGCACGGGGCCACCCGCCGCGTGGCTCCGCCCGGGGGCACCGCCCCGCGATTGGGCACCAACCCGGTGGCTTTCGGCGTACCCTACGATCAGGAGCCGATCATTCTGGACTTCGGCACCAGCGCCACGGCCGAAGGCAAGGTGCGGCTGCGGCGTCTGGCCGGAGAGCCGTGCCCGGAAGGTTGGCTGCTGGACGCCCAGGGCCGACCCACCACCGACCCGGAAACCCTCTACGCCGACCCGCCGGGGACGATCCTCCCGATGGGCGGTCCCGGGCAGACGTACAAGGGGTTCGGCCTGGCGCTAGTGGTGGAGATATTCGCCGGGGCACTCTCCGGCGGTGTGACCAGCCGCGAGGTGCCCGAAAATCAAAAGGGCAACTGCGTCTATATGCAGGTAATCAACCCCAGCCGCCTGGGGCGCGGTTGGGATCACTTTGCCCGGGAGCTAAAACAGCTGGTAGAGTTCATCCGCAGCTGCCCTCGGGCCGAAGGCGTGGAAGCGATCCTCCTGCCCGGGGACCCCGAACGCCGCACCGCCGCCCGGCGCCGCCGGGAAGGGATTCCAATCGACCCGGGCAACTGGGCTCCCTTGGTGCAATTGGCCCAACGGCTCCAGGTACCGCTGCCCCCGCTGGTGGAGGAATAACCGGGCATGAGCGCTGCCGACTTGCCACCCCCTTCCGGCAGCTCGTCCCGGGCAAAGCCGAGCCTTCTGCGGCGAGCGGTCGCCGCCGGGGCCTGGGGCATTTGGCTTCTTATTTGTGTGCTAGGGCTGGGGGCGGTGTTCGGCTACACCTGGGGACAGTACGGCCTGTATTACGGCTGGCCGTGGCGGTTCGCCCACCGCCCGACCGGCGATCATTTTCCCATACGGTTTATCACGCAGTGGCAGCGGTGGCAGTTCTGGGACGAGCCCGACTGGGTCTCGCCGCTGGCCCTTGCGGGCGATCTGCTGCTGTGGCTAGTTTTCGCCGCCGGGGGGACGCTGCTAGTGCGTCGCTGGCTTTCCAGCCCCCGGCCTTGGCAACTGACGTTGCCGCGGCTGTTCGTGCTGGTGGGCCTGGTGGCCGCGGGCACAGCCGCCTGGCAGCACGCCCGACGCGACCAGCGCGTGCTGGATCAACTGCAGCGTTTCCACCGGGAGGATGTGAAACTTCTCCAGCAACACCTCTTTGCCGATGCCGAAAAAGCACTGGATATCCAGAGCGTGCAACACCGTAGTCTGAGCTGGTTACGGGAGCTGCTGGGCGTGGAAACCTTGG
This sequence comes from Planctomycetota bacterium, assembly GCA_026982835.1. Lineage (GTDB taxonomy): Bacteria > Planctomycetota > Planctomycetia > Pirellulales > S012-138 > S012-138. The sequence continues at coordinate 3,344 of JALSGI010000098.1, forward strand.
GATTTCCCCAGGTGGTGCACTACAGTGGCCGTTCCCTGGACCCGGGCCGGGATTTGCCGTGGATTGCTCAGTTCTCGCAGTTGGAGTCGTTGCTTATCGCCCTGCCGGACTTGGACCCTCGGCTGCGCAAGCAACTGCCGGCCCTGTTGCAGCGGCCCCGACTGGCGCCCACTGCCCGGCAGTGGTTACTGCTGCGGCGTTTGCCCTATTTGACCTTTCTGACCGTAGAAGACTGCAACCTGGGCAGCGCCGAGTTGGCCGCCATCGCCCGGGTGGAGCAGCTCGAAATGTTGTCCCTGCCTCGAAATCCCATTACCGACCAGGACCTGGCCGTCTTGACCCCTTTACAGAATCTGGAGCTGTTGGACCTTTCGTTTACCCGGGTGACCGATCGCGGCATGCCCCAGTTGCTCAAGCTCCCTCGGCTCAAGCTGGTCGATCTGACCGGCACGCAAGTGACCGATGCGGGCGTGGAGCTGTTGGAGTCCCGAGGCATTGCCGTGGTGGACGATTGATCCGCCCACTTGCGGGGGCTGGCTTGTGCCCAGGCCAGGAGCATGCAGATGATTTCGGTTACGGACGTTGTCTCCCAGCCACCGGTTGACGCCCCCGGCTCGCCGGTTACAAGAATCGAGTTTTTTTCTCACATTGGAGCGGAAGCTCCGGGAGGGCGAGGCTCCTGCCGAGCCGCAGACTTGCCACGCGCGTTGTTTCTTACAAACACGTTTTGTTCCTACCTGGTGCGGAAGCACCCCCTCAACTCCCCAAGCCTCCACGCCCCATCCCCTCCCCGAGCTGAAGCTCGGGGCTCGCCCGGCAAACCGGGGACGCTACTTCCCCGTGCGTACGAACTGGAACGAATACAGGTGCGCGTCGCGCAAGTGGAACCGCACCCGCACCACCTGCCCGGCCAGGCGGCTCACCGCCGCGCCGGATTTCCACCGCACGGCCCGATCCACCGTATCGCCGAAAAGCTCGTAACACTCCTGGAGCGAAAACCCGGGCAGAGGCTTGCCCTGGGCGTCCTGAAGCTCCACGCGCACCGAGCCAGCCGCCGAGGTGGCGAAGTTCAGGTGAAGCTCGTCCCCCTGGAACACAAGCGGCCGCGTAACCAGCTCTCCGCCCGAGAGCGGGGCATGGACCGAAACGAACCCGTCCAGCCGCAGCGCGTAGCGCCGCAGCACGGTGCCGGGGCCGTGCCAGTAGCGCTCGGTGGCGTAGAGGGAAAGCTCATCGGGGGCCCCGGGCAGCGAACCGCGCGTCTGCACCACGTGCCAGGCGATGTACTGGTGGCCGTAGTGCCAGGTGCCGGGCCGCTCAGGCCCTGGAGGCAAAAACGCCTCGTTCCAGCGGTGGAAATGTACCCCGTCCCGGCTGGCCATCAGCAGCCCTTCGGTGATGGCCGTGCCGTAGCGCTGCGTAGAGGAAGCCCGCAGCCGCCGCAGCTTGGGCTCGGGCAGCGCTTCCATCGCCGGGGACCAGCCCCGCTCCACATACCGCACCGGGAATCCGATCAGCAGGTGCGGAGCCCGCGCGTAGGGCTTGATCTGGTTCGTGTAGAGATGCTCCGGCGGGGAGTTTTCGTAGCTCAGGTCGGCAAAGTCGGTCCAGTGGATCAGGTCCTCGGAAACAGCCGTGCGAATGGCCCGCTTGCCCCGGGAAAAAATACGCCAGTAGGCCCGGTACTTGCCCAGCACCGGGTCCCAAAAGGCCAGGTTCTGCGAGTCGAACGCCCCCCGGCCCACGAACAGCACCTTGCCCGAGTGCGCCCGCCACCGCAGCCCATCGGGCGATTGCAACACCACCAGCCCGTGCGGCCGAGGACAGCGCACCACGGCCTTGAAACGGCCCTGGGGCGGCACGCCGGGCCGGGTGTCCAGGAACACGGCCGCGTGGCCCGGGTCGATCTGCACCCCGTCCAGCTTGCCGGGCACCAGCACGATGTTGTTCTCTTTGGAGCCCTGGAACTCGTGCAGCCGGAGCTTTGGCTTGGTCCAGCGGATGCCGTCGGGGCTTTCGGCATAGCAGCAGTAAAGGGGGTGCCGGCCTGCAAACAACTTGCCCTGCCGGGGTTCCAGGTGCCAGGCTTTGTAGTACATGCGGTACTTTTCCCCGTCGAAGAACACGCTGTGGTAGCCGCAGCCGGTCCCTTCCCAGGGAGCGTCGTGTACCAGGGCCACCTCGCGGGGCACCGGGTGGTGCAGCACCCGGCGGGCGTTCTTCAGCTCCTGGATAATAAAGGGATCGACGAACAGCTCCCGGCGTGTGCCCATGCGGTAGGCTTTTTCCCGGGTCTCTTTCTCTGCCGCAGGGGCAGCGGCTGCGGCGAAGAGCACCCCGGCGCACAGTCCCGCAAGCCAGAACGTGGCAAGACGGCCTTTTTGCGGCAA
>JALSGI010000099.1 GCA_026982835.1 Planctomycetota bacterium
GCTGGTCAACCGCCGGCTTACGCCGGCGGCTCGCCGTTGCAAGAATCAAAGCAAGTCCACCAGGTACGTTGTTTTCCACAAAACACGCTTTTTCCTGCCCGGTGCGGAAGCACCAGTGGTGAGCCCCGGACTTCAGTCCGGGGAGAGCCAAGAAAAAACGCATGGCGATTTTCTCCGCCGACTGAAGTCGGCGGCTCGCCACTTGCAAGAAAAAACGCTTATTCTCTCCTAGCATGGAAGCGTCAAACCAAGCAATCTGCTAACTGGCTAACTGGCTAAACACGTACCTGCCGCAGCCGAGTTTTTTTCTTGGCAGCCCGTCGACGAAATCCCTTTGAAACCCAAGCGTGTTTTTGGATTGATCGCAACTCCGGAACAAAGCGGCTCGGCGGGAGCCTCGCCCTTCCAGACTTGCGTTTTTCAACGGGCTGCTAGCGGGGGATCTGCGCCGGGTACTTGCCTCGCCACATGGCCAGCGCTCGCCCGGCATGGCTCAGGAAAGTGTACCACTGCTCGACGTCTCGATCGCTCAGCCCCTGGATCGTCTCGATCAGCCAGGCGGCGCCCCGGGCCACAATCTCCCGCGGGGGGAGCACTTCCTCGGGGGCAATGGCCAGCCACTCCAGCGCATGGCCGGTGGCCAGAATACGATCCGGTAGGCGATCCACCGTGCCCGTGGTGGCCGGGCGAAGCGATTCCGGGCGGCGGGAAGGCCAGCGGCCGTTCCAGAAGCCCCGCGGATGCTGGTGCTGGACCAATCGCCGACTCATCCCTTGCAGGTAGCGCACGGCGGCGCTGCGCACCTGGGGGTCAAACAGCCGATGTCGCCGGTCCAGCTGCAACAACGCGGCCAGCGTAAACAGACGGTGATTTCCATAGCACACTCCCTGGGGCATTCGCTGCCGCATGATGCGCACAGCCAACATGTCGAAGGAGAGCCGGCGCCCATCGCGATTGAACCACACCCGCTGTGGGGCAAGGTACAGTCCCGCAACCAGGACCGACCATTCGTATTCCTGCTGGTCCAGGGCGAAGGAGAGCAACACGTGCCGGACCAGGTCGCGCATTGCGGCCGGGCCCTGGGAAGTATGGATGGGAAAATCCAGGGGCAAGCCGACCTCGGCCAGTGTGGCCACCGTGTGGTCCCGGTGGCTGCTGGCGGTAAGCCCGCGACTGGAAAACCGCACCCGCACTCCCCAGACCGATGGTTCCAGCAGCGGAGGTTGCTGGGTTCCGTAGCGACGGGCGAACTCCCGGTGATCGGTCAGCAAAGCCAGCATTTGCCGCCCGGAGAGCATCCCCGGCTGCTTGGGCCGGTGCTCCTGGCCCAGAAAACGAAGCGCATGATCCACGTGGTTGATCTTCAACTGCGGCCCCCGGTCACGTAGCTCCAGGCGGTTTAATACCTGTCGCAGAACGTCCATTTCCACCACCACAGGCTCGTCCCGCAGAGGGCGGATGGCCCACGGCTTCGGCCGCAGTGGTGGCAAACGGCGTCGCAGCCGCTCGGCCCGGTAGTCCAGCGCGGCCCAGGTAGCTCCCCCGCCCAGCAGTCCCGCGTGCAGGAGGCCAAAGCCGAGCAGTTGCCGTCGTGTAAGCAAGGGATGGCTCATCGGTTCTTTTCCTGCGAGGAGGAGCCTCCGGGGGTAGAAGGTGTGGCCCGGGAAGGCTTTTCCGGGGGGAAAGCAGAACGCGGACGATCCGGATCACTCCAACGGAACACGGCTCCATCGGGGCCGTCGTAAAGAGGCTGCCAGGAGCGGCTGCCCAGCATGGCCCGATACAAGGCCCCCTGCATGTTCTTGTCCACTATGGCTAGCTCGATCCGGTAGCGCTGCAGCGTGCGTTCCCAGCCGGCATTTACCTGCCACACGCGGAGATAGTCCTGCCATAACTGGGTGGGAATGAGATGGATGTTGCTGGTCAGCCACGGGCGCAATCCCCGCGGGCCGTGCACCAGCAGCCAGTCGCCCCAGTGCTGCGGGACAAAGACTAGCCCTTGCAGCTTGGCTCGATGCAGAAACTGTGTCACCCGGTACGGTGTGGTCATGCGATGATAGATTTGATAGGGCGTTCGCTTGCGGGCTCCCAGCAGCGGCGAGCTGGCCGGGGAAAGCACGAACGCACTCCAGACGAACAGCCCCGCAGCCAGCGTCCAGACCCAACGCCAGGGGGAAACCGGCTCTTGTCCCGCAGTAGCCGGCTCGCTTTGGGCTTCCGGCACCTGGGGCTTGGGCTTCCGCCAGGCCCGATACAACCACAGCAGATGCGGGGCCGACACGTAGGCAAACACCAGCGCGTACCAGATAATCATCCGCATCGTGAACACCGTTAACAAGGCAAACACCCCCCAGGCGGCCAGGTGTCCCGGGTGAAGCGGCCGCCGGCTCCACCGCCACCACACCAGCAACACCAACAGGGAAAAACCAAACTCCGGCCCGGGCGAGCTGGCCAGCGTCAGAGGGTGCCACTCGATGATGTCCCTCAAGTTCGGATGGCCGGCAAATTGCAACGTGTGGATCAATAGCCCCATCCCGTAGGGATTGACCACCGTGGCCGCCAGGGCCAGCTCGCTCAACAGCAACCACCGATGGAATCGCCCATCCCGCAAGCAGCTGCGCAGGCCGTGTTCCCGCCAGGCGGCCACCAGGGCCCCCAGGACGTAGGCCCCCAGCAGCACCAGCCCGCACACAAACGACCCGTGCAGGTTGGCCCACAGGATCATCAACCCCGGCACGGCCGGCCACATCCAGCCGGCCACGTCGGGATAAGCGGGGGCTTCCGGCTCGGCTTGCTCCGGGGCGCTGCGTTCGTTGCGAGCCAGCAGCCACAACAGCGTGCAAAAGGCCAGCAGCCCGAAGTTCTCCGGCCGGATGGTCAGCAGCCGGCTCCAGCCCACCGCCACGGCCAGCAGCAGCGCCACGATCCCCGTGCCCAAGTGCCCGGTGAGCAGATGGGCCGCCCGCAGGAAGAATGCAAAAGCCACAAGCAGCGTGGCGGCGTAGATTAGCGAAAGCCCCTCCTCGCGGCCCAACCGGTACGCTCCGGCCAGCAACACCTGGCTCCCCCAAGCCGTGTCCACCACCGGCATGCCGGCGTACTGGGGCAGGAACGGGTCTTCGGCCGGCAAGCGGCCGTGCTGCATGATCCATTGCCCGTAGGCCACGTGGCTCCACAGGTCGGTGGAACGCAGCGGCACGTGGCTGGCCAGCACAAACAACGTGCTCAACAAGGCCACGGCTAGGAATCCCTGGGAGGAAAGCGCCCAGCGGGGATCCACCTGCGGGCGAAGCACTGGCCCGGCTCTTTCGGCGGAAGCATGCTGCTGGGATGATGAGTCGGAAGCAACCGGCGATTTGCGAATCATCGAGATGCCTGCCGGAAAGTGGCCTTCTTCCCCTGCTCCGTGCCCAAGCACAAAAGTTCCCTCTGCAACCATTGTGATTGGAGCCTGCACCGGGTGCAAATGGCGGCCGGTCCAGCGGTCATGAGCTTGAGGGTGCGTGACTCCGCACTCCCCTTGCAATTGCGGAGAGAACTCGCCCCGACTCGGAACCTGCGGATGCCCCCCTTGCCGGCTAGAGATCAAATGGCCGCTTCGCCTTCCCACTGGGCCTTCATGAAGGCCAGGGCATCGCGGGCCAGTTGCTCTTCGCTGGAGAACATCCGCCGCCAGATCTTGGTGGCCGCCGCCAGCGAAGGCAGCGCCAGGCCGAACGCCTCCACCATCAGGCAACCCTCGTAACCCGCGTCCTTCAACGCCGCAAAGGTCTTCTGCCAGTTCACATGCCCCTGCCCGGGTGTGGAACGATCGTTTTCGGAGATGTGCACGTGGACCAGGTACTCCCGGCAAGCGTGGATCGCCTCGGCCTCGTCTTTTTCCTCGATGTTGGCGTGGAACGTGTCGTACATCATCCGGCAGGCCGGGTGGTTCACCTCCTGGACGAACCGCGCCGTGTCGGCTGCCGAGTTGAGAAAGTAGCACTCGAAGCGGTTCAGGTACTCCACGGCCAGTGTCACCCCGCACTGCGCGGCGTGTTCGGCCACCTGCTGCATGCTTTCCACGCCCCAGTGCCACTCGTTCTGGGTGGGTCCCTGGCCGGTGAAGTGCCCCAGGGCCGAGTGGTACGGCCCCACCAGCATCGTGGCTCCCACAGCCTGGCAGCAGTCCAGGGCCAGCTTGTTCCGCTCCACGCCCAAGGCGCGCACCTTGGGGTCGGGGTCGATGGGATTGTCTTCGGCCGTCCGCACCGTGACGGCCGTGCGCTTCAGCCCCAGATCGTCCAGCCGCTTGGCCCAGGCGGCGTACTTGTCCACGTTCAGATCGAAGATGGGCAGCTCCACCGTGTCGTAGCCGATCTGCTGGAGCTGCTCCAGCACGGGCAGCATCTGGTCGTTCAAGTCGTCGGTCCACAGCAGCAGGTTCATGCCGTAGTTCATGGGGGGTTCTCCGCAACGAGGGCCAGCTGCGGCAGCAGCCGGTGGCGCTGCCGGTACACGCTGCGGCGCAAGGGAAGCAGCTCCGGCGGCGGAGGCTCCTCCCACGGACAGCCCAGGCGCCGCATCACCTGGCCGCAGCGAAACCACAGTTTGCCATCGTCCAGGTAGTCGAACAAGAACCGCAAGCGGCAAAAGCGGTCGATCCAGCCAGCCAGCCCCGGCACCGCCTGGCCGGTGGCCTGGTGCACGAAACGACTCACCTGGACCCGGTCGAGCCGCTCCAACTGCCGGTAGTACCGCCGGCCCAGCTCCGGGCAGCAGTCCAGGATGGCCGCATCCAGCAGCAGTTCCACCAGCAGGTGGGCCAGGAAGGCAACCAGGTGCGGCGAGTGTCCGGCAAAGCGAGCTTGCAGCTTGCCGCGGGCCTGCTGGCACAAACGCAGAAACTCCGGGTGGAAGTGAAACTCCCCGTCTTCCCGATGGTGCTGCAGCACCCCCAGGGCCAGTTGCCGCCACGGGGGCAACTGCCCGGCGGAGGAAAAACGGCTCACCTGGCGCGGTCGCAGCCGCACGCCGGGAGCGGCCACCCGCAGCCAGTCCGGCAGCGCCGTTCCGGCCAGGCGGTAGGGGCAGTGCAAGGCGTCCAGGGCATGGGCCAGGTAGTTCACACCACAGGGCCGAGAGCGTGCTTCGGGGACTACAGTTCTTCCATCCCGGTAAAGTTGGTAATCAACGAACGCAGTTTACGCCGCAGCACCGAGTAGCTGAAGAACTTCTTGCCCAGCTCGTAGTTGTGGTTGACCATTTCCTCCCGGTACCGGGGATTGTTGATCACCTCTTGCACCTGGTCGATCACCTTGCGGGTGATGTAGCCGTTCAGGGGAATGACGCGGAATCCCTTGGGTTCGATGTCGGTGATGAAGATCGAGTAGCGGTTCACCAGCACCGGCTTGCGATAGTAGAAAGCCTCGATCAAGGCGTTGCCGAACCCCTCGTAGAGGCTCGGATAGGTGATCAGATCGGCGTTGGCATAGGCGTCGGCCAGCGAGAAGATCTTGCGGCCGGCCACGTCGGTGATCCGCTTCTCGCCCACGCGGGTGTAAACAAAGTGCAGGCTCACGCCGGCGTGCTGGGCCATTTCGATCAGCGCGTCGTGGTACTCCATGCCCTCGTCGCCCGCCTCGTGCGTCACCACCAGCTTGCAGCGGGGGTCGTTCAGCTGGGCCAGCAGGTTGATGGCCAGCTCGATCCCCTTGCGGGGGACC
>JALSGI010000100.1 GCA_026982835.1 Planctomycetota bacterium
TCCTCAACGCCATCCTCCGCGACGGCCAACCGTGGCGTAGCCGCTTGGAACCCCAAAACGCATGATTTTCCCTTGACAGGAAAGACAGTCACTCCCAAACTTGTGTTTTTCAACGGGCTGGTGAAGAAATACTCCTCCCGAGGCGTGCCCGTCCAATCACGCAGCCAAACCCAACGCACCGGCACCAGTTCCTGGCCGCTTTTGTAGCAGTGCCCCGTGCCGGTGACCACCCCCACGCGACGTGTCGTGCCGCCGTACCAGGTCACGTTCAGCTTGCGACGCCGCAAAAGACGAACTTTCGCTGGGGAAACCAGCCGGTGGTAGCTGGAGGGCTGTGCCGGGGCCAGACGTCCCTGGATGCGAAGGATGTTGGAGACGGTGCGGTGTCCCAGGGTGAGGATAGCGCCCAGCAGCCGTACGTGTTTAGCGTGCCAGCATAAGACGAAGCGCCCCCAGAGCAAAAGAGCCGATTTTGTCCGGCGAGCCGCGTGTGTGAGCACGCGGTTGGCGAGCCCCGGGCTTTAGCCCGGGGAGAGCCGAATAAGTGCATTGCGTTATTTTTCTCCGCGGGCTGAAGGTGCGCGGCTCGCCGGTTGCAAGAATTGGCGTTTTTTCTTGCACCGGAGTGGAAGCTGCGGCGAGCCGTGTGCGTGAGCACGCGGTTGATACCGTTTGTGGCCATTGTTGCACTAGCCAACCGCCGGCTCACGCCGGCGGCTCGCCATCCCCCCAAGCCTCCACGCCCTCCCCGACTCAAGTCGGCGGCTCGCCGGTTCGAGAATAAGCGCTTGTTCTTGCTGCGGTGCGGCAGCACCGCCGCAAGCCGCAAGCCGATGCTGATTCTCCCCGCACTAACCCAAACTTCCCCCTAGCTATTTGGCGTAAGTAATTGCAGCGAAATACTTTACGTTAATTCGTGCTTCCTTGTGTAGTCATGTAATCCCGTTGCCGTAAATCCTTGCATAACAAAGGGTTGCGACAAATAGGGGGTAGGCAGAAAATCGCAGAAAATTTGGGGCAATGATTTGTCGTAAGTTACCAAATTCAAGTTGGTTATGCATAACGATCCCCCTGTTAGTAGGGGGGAGGTTTGGACTAACGTGCGGGGCTCTGTATCCCCCCAAGCCCCCACCCCCTCCACGCCCCCGGTGCGGCAGCACCACCGCAAGACCCAAGACCCACGACCCAAGAAAATGGTTGCAAACTTTCCCGCCATGCAGTACAAAAGCTACACATGAGACTCTCACCTTGCCGGAGCGTTGATTCGATCTTTCGATTTCATAGTCTTGGATGGAACTTCTTGGGAACGGGTTTAGGGGTCTACGTGTCATGCCGCACTATCTGCTCACGGCCTTGGGAGTGCGATCTTACGAGACGACTTACGAACTGGAGGGCCGTACGGCCACGGCTCCCCTGAGTCCGCTGGCTTTGCTGGAGTTACTTCAGGGGGAACAACGTCCCGACCGCGTGGTGGTGATGCTCACACCATCAGCCCGGGAATCTACCTGGCCCGATTTTCAAGAAGCACTGAATTTCCTCTCGGGCACCCTGGAAGTGGATCCGGTGGATATTCCTGAAGGGCGTTCGCTAGAAGAGCTTCGGCAGATTCTGGATCGGGTAAGCCGATGCTTCCCGGAAGGTTGCCGCTTGACCTTAGATGTGACCCAGGGACTGCGCCACTTCCCGTTTATTGTTTACGCTTTGGCGTTGTATCTGACATCATTGCGGAATGTGCAACTGGAAGGCGCCTATTATGGCATACTGGAGGGGACTCCCAAAGGCCAACCCTGTCCGATCCTCAATTTACGCCCCTTATTGGAACTGCCTGGGTGGTTTCATAGCGTTCGGGTATTCCGGGAGCAGGGGCTGGCCCAGCCCATGGCCGAGATGATCCAGCAGGAGGTGGATCGTTTGCGCAATCAGGCTCGGGTCCAGGGGAACGATCTCCAGCTTTATCGGCAAGCAAGCGCGTTAGGGAATCTGGTCCAGAGCCTGCAAAACATGTCTTTCACCTATGGAAGCGGCCTGCCGGTAGAGTTAGGTAAAGCGGCATATCAAGTCCAGCAACGCGTCGCTTCCGTAGCCACATCGGAACCGGTCCAACGACGACTCCCCCTGGTTGATTCGCTGGCCGACCTGGTAGCGCAGGCCGCCAAAACCACGGCCTTTGCCGGTTTTCCCCCCGGGGGTGGACAATGGAAAGGAGAGATCGAGCTGGACAAGTCGGAACTGGAGCGTCAGGCCCGACTCATCGACCACTACTTCCAGCGAGGGCAAATTTCGCTGGCTGTGGGATTGATGCGAGAATGGGTGATTTCCTGGAGCATGTGGAAGGGTGGCGAAACGAACCAGTGGCTGAATCGGAAACACCGCGAGCGCTACACGCGTCGCTTGGGGGCGCTGGCAGCTCTTTTGAAGTCTGGTCATAAGGAAAGGTTGAACCTGAGCGTAGAACAGGAAGAGTTCGGTTCCTTCTGGAGTCGCCTGACGGATGCCTTGCGCAATGCCTTCATGCATCATGGGATGCGGAATGATTTGGCGCTGGATACGCCGCCAAGGCACTTGCAGAACGTCCGGGAGTTTTGGGAGCGAATTCGCCGGGGGAAAGTGGAGTTGCCGCCCTTGGGGGGAGGAGCTGGCTGTCTCTTGATTTCGCCCCAAGGCAACAAGCCCGGAGTGCTGTTTTCGGCCATCCAGGCCGCCCGCCAGAAGGGATTCTCCCCCAAACGATGCATAGTGATTTGCTCTGAGCAGTCGGTTGCCAGTGTCGAAAAAGCTGCCTCTAAGGCTGACTTCCAGGGTGAGTGTGACATTCGCCTTCTGAAAGACCCTCATGGTGGCTTCGAGGAAATCGAACAGCTTGTCCGCGACGTGGTGAGTCGGTTGCTGCAAGCCGACGAGATATTGGCCAATCTCACCGGTGGAACCACACTCATGGGAGTGGTGGTGCAAAAGATGGTTCAGGAGGCAAAATCCCTGGACCGACCTGTGGGCCAATTTGCCTTGATCGATCGCCGTTCCCCCCAAGAACAAGACGCCAACCCCTACGTGCAGGGCGAATCTTACTGGCTCGAACGCCCCCCGGGTTGAAAGCAAGAAGTGACTGGGGTGATCAGCCGGGAGCTTGCGTTTCGGCGTTTGGCTTTGGGAGCCTATCCTTTGGCCCCCTGGGGCAAGCCCACGTACAGTTGCAACACCTGGCTTTGTACCTTGATGGCGCGGAGGAGGGTTTGGATCTGCTCGGGTGTGAAGTGGGCCGCGGGGGTGCGGGCCAGTTGTTCCAGCTCCTCAGTCATGGCCGTGTGCTGATCGGTGGCCGCCTGGAGTCGCAGCCCGATCTCACGCCACGCCCGATACAAGCACTGCTCGTCGCGGAGCTGTTCCAGCTGGGGCACGTAGGTGGCCAGCAGCAGGCAGAGCCGGGCCACTTCGCGGGGATCGGCATCCGGGTGCAAGCGTTCGATCTGCGCGGCCAGTTCCTGGCAAGTCATGCGGCCGGTGGTGCGGAAGTCGGAACGGGCGGACACGATTCTTGAACTCCCTCGACTTGGGGACCAACGGCACCGGCGTTTGCCGTGCCTGAGGTGCTACCACTCTAACCAACCATAGCCCAAAAAACCGGCAAGGGGGGAAAAATCCGCAAAACCGGAACTTTTGCCCGCCTCCCCCGGCCCAGCTCCCATATTCGCCACACTTTGCGCCACGCGAACGCTGCTGGAGTTTGCCGCCGGGGATGCCGATGGGCTTTGTAGCCCCCGGGGGCCGCTGCGCGCCGGTTGCGAGCTATCCTTGGCAGGGCAAGCCGCGGCTCCAAGCACGCCCCTCCAGGAGGTGCAAGCAGGGGCTTTTCCTTCGTTGCCGGAGAGCCATGGGACGCATCAACGCCAGCACCGGACTGGTCAGCGGGTTCCCGATCGTGGAGACGGTCAACCAACTGGTGGCCCTCCAGGCCCGGCCGCGCGACCGCTTGCAGCAGATCATCTCCCTGGAAAAACAGCAGCAGGTGGCCGCCACGCAACTGACGGCCCTGCTGACCAGCGTGCAGGTGGCGGCCAAGAGCCTGGGCCAGCCGGCCACCTACCAGCAGCGCCAGGTCACCAGCAGCTCGCCGGAGGTGTTGGCGGCCACGGCCACCGGCACCCCGGCCCTGGGCGTGCACCAGTTCACCCCGCTGCGCAAGGCCCAGGCCCATCAGTTGCTAAGCTCCGGCGTGGCCAGCGCGGACGACCCGCTGGGGGGCGGGACTTTTACGTTTCGCTTCGGCGGTTTTGTGGATCAGGCCGTGGACCTGGGCCTGTTGGGCGGCAGCAGCGGATTTGTGCCCGGGCGGATTCGCATTACCGATCGGGCCGGCAACTCCGCCGAGATCGACCTGCGGTTCGCCCGTACCGTGGATGATGTGCTGGAGGCGATCAACCAAAATCCCGCGATCCAGGTCCGGGCCGAAGTGCAAGGGGACCGCTTCAAGCTGGTCGATCTGTCGGGCCAGGCGGCAAGCAACCTCAAGGTGGAAGAACTGGACGGCGGCACCACGGCCCAAAGCCTGGGCCTGGACGGCATCGACGTGGCGACCAACGAGGCCCTGGGACAGGACGTGCTGCGGCTGGACCGCTCGCTGCGGCTGGAGCAACTCAACGACGGCCTGGGCGTGGACATCGACGACGCCCTGGCCGATCTGCTCATCGAGTTCCGCGACGGCACCTCGGTGCAGGTGGACCTGCGGCCCGTAAGCAACGTCTCGCTGCACGCCCAAGGAACCACCAACGCCGCCGGAGGGCTGGAGGCCCAAGTGCTGGTTTCGGCCTTGAACGCCGGTCCGGCCTACGAGGGAGTGCAGGTAAAGTTTGTCGATGATCCCAACGTGACGGCCGGAGGCGAGCTGGTCACCTACGACGGCAACACCAAGGTGCTGGAGGTGAAGATCGACGCGGGGAACACCACGGCCGCCCAGGTGGTGGCTGCCATCAACAACGATCCGGCCGTCAGCACGCTGTTTACCGCTGCGCTGCCCGAGGGGGCAAGCGGCACCGGCACCGTGGATGTAGCCGACACGGCCACGCTCCAGTTGCCCGATGAGGTGCCCTACGAGCGCACCTTGGGGGATGTGCTGGAGAGCATCGAGCGGGCCGCCCCGGGCAAGCTCAAGGCCGAACTCTCTGCCGACGGCGACCGCATCGTGCTGACGGACCTGAGCACCGATCTGGGCAATCCCTTCCGGGTGTCGGCCTTGTTCGATTCTCCCGTGGCCGAGCAGTTGGGCCTGGCCGGGGAAAGCACCACCGGCACGCTGCAAAGCCGGCGGCTACTGGGGGGACTGAAAACCACGCTGGTGCAGATTCTCAACGGCGGGCAGGGCTTCACCCTGGGACAGCTTTCGCTCACCGACCGGGCGGGCAACTCCGCCACGGTGGACCTTTCCGGGGCCGAGACGCTGGAGGAGATTCTCTCCCGGATCAACACCGCCGGCGTGGGCATCCGCGCCGAGGTGAACCCGGCCCGAAACGGCATCCGCCTGGTGGATACCACCGGTTCCACGTCTGGGCCGCTGGTGGTGGCCAACGCCGACGCGACCAACACGGCCGAGTTGTTGGGGATCGCCGTCAACGCGGCCCAAAGCGAAGTGGACGGCGGGTCGCTCAACCGCCAGCTCTTGAGCCGCAGCACTCCCTTGGAGGACCTCAACGGGAGTGCTGCGGCTCA
>JALSGI010000101.1 GCA_026982835.1 Planctomycetota bacterium
ACTTGCCGCGCCCGCAGGCCTTCCTTCCCGTTGGCAGCAAGCTGTGCGTTCTACACAAACGGCGTCACACCCGGCATGGCCACCGGCGGCACCGGCACGTCGGCGTCCATGGAGTATTTTTCCGGCCCCAGGCGTTCCTTGCTGTTCAGGGCCTGCTCCCAGGTGAGCTTGCGGCCCGTATAGGCCGACATCCGCCCCATGATGGCCACCATCGTGCTGATGGTCATGTAGCGGCCGTTGTTGATGGGCTTGCCTTCGCGGATGGCCTGGTACAGGGCCTGGTGCTCGTTGACGTACATGCTGGGCTTGGGACCGCGATAGCGCCAGATGACCTTGCCCTTGCGGTCGGTGATGGTGTGCCGCAGCACGTTGCAGAAACCCTTGGTGCCGATGAAGTAGTCGTTCACATCGCGATCGGTGCCGCTTTGCTGGCGGCAGTAGGAGAACATCTTGGTGCCGTCGGCAAACTCGTAGCAGACGGCAAAGTGGTCGTAGATGTGGCCGAAGCGGTTCGGGTCGGTGCGCACCTGGCGTCCCCCGGTGCCCACGCAGTTGATCGGGGCCTGGTCGCCCTTGCACCAGATGCCTTTGTCCAGGCTGTGCACGTGCTGCTCCACGTTGTGGTCGCCGGAGAGCCAGGTGAAGTAGAGCCAGTTGCGCAGCTGGTACTCCATTTCGCTCCAGTCGGGCCGACGAGCCAGGTTGCGCAGGTAGCCGGTGTTATAGACTTCGTGGATGGCCAGCACATCGCCGATCATGCCGTCCAGCACCCGTTTCATCGTCTCCCGCACGCCGTAATCGTAGCGCCAGCAAAGCCCGGAGACGATGGAGATGCCCTTCTTCTCGGCTTGCTCGACGGTCTGGAACACGCTGCGCACGCCGGGGGCATCCACAGCCACCGGCTTTTCGGCGAAGATATGCACGCCTTTTTCCACGGCCGCTTTCAAGTGCTGCGGGCGGAAGTGCGGCGGAGTGGCCAGCAACACCACGTCCACTCCCACGTCGAGCACCTTCTGGTAGGCGTCAAACCCCACGAAGCAGCACTCCTTGCTCACGGCGAACTGCTGCTTGTGCTTGGGATGCTGGTTGGCCCAACGCTGGAGGTTCTTGTAGGAGTTTTGCAGCTTGTCCTCGAACACGTCGCCCAGGGCCACCACTTGCACGTGGGGATCGGCCAGCATGGCGTCGCGGGCCGCGCCGGTGCCGCGGCCGCCGCAGCCGATCAGGCCCACGCGGATCACCTCCTGTTCCTTGGCGTGCACGCCGCGGGGCACCACCAGCGTGCCCAGCGCCCCGGCAGCCACGCTCGCGGCGGCCGTGCTTTTGAGAAACTGACGACGCGGAGTGCCTTGTTTGTTTTCGGCAGTGTGGTTCATGGGGACTCTCCCGTGGTTAGAAGAAAACACTCTCTCCAGCTCAGGGCGGGAAGTTCCTGGTCCGAGCAGCGGCTCGGTGCAGCCGGCAGGGGGGAATCTAGCGGGCTGCTGCTCCAGGTGGGAATACCTAGGGTTGAGTATAACACGCCCCGGGGCGAGGACCAAATGCAGCTTGTGTTTCCGATGCGGATGCGCATTCAAGTGACGGGCGCACCGGCGCGGGTGGCTGTTCCCTGGACTCAACTTATCAGTTCCCGGATCACCCGGCCGTGGATGTCCGTGAGGCGAAAGTCCCGGCCGGCCCAGTGGTAGGTGAGCCGCGTGTGATCGAAGCCCAGCAGGTGCAGCACGGTGGCGTGCAGGTCGTGCACGTGCACCGGCTTTTCCACGGCGCGGAAGCCGAACTCGTCGGTGGCCCCATAGACCTGCCCCCCCTTGACCCCGCCCCCGGCCAGCCACATGGAAAAGCCCCAGTGGTTGTGGTCCCGGCCGTTGACTTTGCCGGCGTTGGCCCCGGCCTGGGGCAGTTCCACCGTGGGCGTGCGTCCGAACTCGCCGCCCCAGATGATGAGCGTCTCCTCGAACAGCCCGCGCTGCTTCAAGTCCTCGATCAGGGCGGCGATGGCCCGGTCCACCTGCCCGGCCAGTTGGCGGTGGCGGATTTCGAGGTCGTCGTGATTGTCCCAAGGCTGTCCGGCCCCGTGCCACAGTTGCACGAACCGCACGCCGCGTTCCACCAGCCGCCGGGCGATGAGCAACTGCCGCCCCTGCACGCTGCGGCCGTATTTTTCCAGCACGTGCTTCGGCTCGCGGGAAACGTCGAATGCCTCGGCCGCCTCGGCCTGCATGCGATAGGCCAGCTCGTAGCTTTGGATGCGAGCTTCCAGCTCGGGGGCTGCGCCCGAGTGCCCCAGATGCTGCTGGTTGAGCTGTTGGAGCAGGTCCAGTTGCCGCCGCTGGGCGCGGGAGTCCAGAGCCGGGTTGCGGATGTAGGCGATCAGCTTCTGGATGTCGGTGTGCTGGGTGTTAATGTAGGTGCCTTGAAACACTCCCGGCAGGAAAGCCGATTGCCAGTTTTGGGCCCCCGCTATCGGGTAGCCGCCGGGGCACATGGCGATAAAGGCCGGCAAGTTCTGGTTTTCGGTACCCAGGCCGTAGGTGACCCAGGAACCTACGCTGGGGCGGACCATCTGCCCGTGCCCGCAGTTCATCAGCAAAAGCGAAGGCTCGTGGTTGGGCACGTCGGCGTGCATGGAACGGATGACGGCAATATCGTCGATGTGCCGGGCGGTGTGGCGGAACAGCTCGCTGACTTCGATCCCGCTTTGCCCGTACTTCTGGAACTTAAAAGGCGAGGGGAACGCGGCTCCGGTTTTGCGCTCCGTGCGCAGGTTGGGCACCGGGAGCATCTTGCCGGCGTACTTTTTCAAGGCCGGTTTGGGATCCCAGGTATCCACGTGCGAGGGACCGCCGTTGGCAAAGATGTGGATCACCCGCTTGGCCTTGGCTCGAAAATGCGGGGCACGCGGGGCCAGGGGGTTGCCTGCGGCCTGGGCCTGTTCTTCTTGCAGCAGCCCGACCAGCCCCAGCATGGCAAAGCCCATGCCGCTTCGGGCCAGCCACTGGCGCCGGGTCCACAACAGCGGATGGCGAGGTTCGGCCTGTTGCATCGTCGCTGCTCCTGCAAAACGTGGTGAATTGGCTCTCCTCCGGCTCGCCGTTCTCCGCCGGCTGATGTCGGCGGCTCGCCGTTTCGAGCTTAACGCTTGTTCCAGCACCGGTGCGAAAGCACCGGCGAGCCCCCGGCTTTAGCCGGGGGAGAGCCAAACCAGGCGGCGTTACGGAATAAACGCAAACTCGTTGCTGCAAAGCAGCACCTGGGCCAGTTGCTCCCAGGGGCCAAGCCCGGCCTTGCCCGCGGTCGCCTGCCGGATGAACTCCAGGCACAGGCGGCTCTCCTCCGGTCGAGGTTCCCGGCCCAGGGTGAGCAAAAACAGCCGCCGCAGTCGCTGGGGGGCGGCCAGTTGTTTTACATCTTCTCGGGCGGCCAGGGCCTTGGCCTGCTGGAGGACAAAGGGGCTGTTCATCAAGAACAGCGCCTGCTGCGGCACGGTGGTTTCGGGCCGGCGGCCGGTGCTCTGGTCGGGGTTGGCAATGTCGAAGACGCGGAACAGCTCGGGCAAATCCTGCCGGTCGATGAACGCATAGACGGTGCGTCGCAGCACGAAGGGTTGCTTGAGAATGTTGACGCTGCGGCCGCCCATCCGCTGATCGAGCCGACCGGTCACATAGATGAGCGAGTCGCGCAGGGCTTCCCACTCCAGCCGGCGGCGGTTCATCCGCCACAGCAGTTGGTTGTTGGGATCCACGCGGCGGCACTCAGGCCGATCGGTGCTGGCCTGCTGGTAGGTGGCCGAGAGCATGATCTCGCGGTGTAGTTTTTTGAGCGACCAGCCGTTTTTCACCTGGAACCAGGCCAGGTAGTCCAGCACGTCGTGCTGCACGGGCCGGGGCGTGCGCACGCCAAAGTCGCTGGGCGTGGCTACCAGGGGGCGGCCGAAGTGGTGCATCCAGATGCGGTTGACGATCACGCGGGCCGCAAGGGGGCTGGCCAGCATCGCTTCGGCCAGTTCCAGGCGGCCACTGCCGCGGGCAAAGGGCTTGCGCCGCGGACCGCCCACCATCCCCAGCAGCCGCCGCGGCACCGGTTTGCCCAGCCGCCGCGGGTTGCCGCGGATGAACACCCGGGCCTGCACCGGCACGGGACGGTCCTTGACCACCATGGCCCGAGGCGGAGCGCCGGGGGATTCCACTTCCCATTGCTTGAGCTTCTTCTTCAACGCTCGGTACCGGCCCGAGTCGGCCCGGTTCAAATAACGGACCAGTTCCGCCCGTGGGATGCGGACCGGGCTTTGCGGGCCGAAGAGCACCTGGTGCAAGGCTCGATAGGCCGGATCGTCTTCTTTCACTCCGGGCAGGGCCTTGGCCTCGCCTTGGGATTTGCGATACACCTCCAGGAACAGCTTGCCGTAGCGAGCCGCCAGCTCCAGCTTGTGCGAAATCGGGGCGGCCAGCACGTACTTTTTCACCAGGGGGTTGAGCTGACCCGGCTCGTTCCCTTCCGGACGGGCCTGCCACTGCTGCAGCAGCTTGGGGGCCTGGGCAGCCCACTCCTGGTGGGAAAGCCGAGCCAGTTGGGACCAGGGACCCCAAATCGGATCTTCGGGCCGGGCATGGACCGAAAGATACTGTCCCCAACGGATAATCAACCGCGGCCGCAAGTCGTCCGGGTCCAGGGAGAAGCCAGCCAGTTGCTTGTCCAGCAGCGGGTCTTTTTTGTCGCTTACCAGTTGGGCCAGGTAATCGCCTGTGCGGCGGTAGGCGGTTTCCTGCTCCTGGCGGAGTTTCTGGTCGATGAACTTTTCCAGCTCCGCCCGGCGGCGATCCCACTCCTTTTTGAACTCGGCATACCCAGGCGTTTGAGCCGGATCGCCCAAAAGCGGCAGCTCCTCCGGCTCAAAGCAGTTGGCAAACACCCCATAGAGCGAGTAGTAATCCTCCGTGGGAATCGGATCGTACTTGTGATCGTGGCAGCGGGCGCACATGACGGTCAGCCCCAACAGCCCGCGAGTGACCACGTCGATCTGGTCGTCGATGTCCTCGTGTCGGTTGTTGTACTTGCGGCCCACGGTCAAAAAGCCCAAGGCGGCCAGGTCGCCGGAAGCCCGGTCCGGCAGGTAGTCGGCCGCCAGTTGCAGCTTGACGAAGCGATCATAGGGCACGTCGCGGTTGAGGGCCTGGATCACCCAGTCGCGGTAGGTGTAGGCGTAAGGATAACGCCGTTCCTGGCCGAAGGCGTAGCCGCGGGTGTCGGCGTATCGGGCCACGTCGAGCCAATGCCGCGCCCAGCGCTCCCCGTACCGGGGCGAGGCCAACAGGCGGTCGATGAGCCGCTGGTAGGCATCGGGGCGGGAATCGTTGAGGAACGCCTCCACTTCCTCCGGTGTGGGCGGCAGTCCCCAAAGGTCCAGCGTCGCTCGGCGGATGAGGGTGCGACGGTCGGCCGGAGGCGAAGGGGACATGCCGCGCTGTTCCAGCCGGGCCAGCACGTAGCGGTCCCAGGGGCGTCGGGGCCAGGAGCGGTTTTTCACCTTCGGCAGCCGGGGCCGCCGCAGCGGTTGCAAGGCCCAGTGCTCCCGCAGCGCCTGTTCGAACCGCTGCTCCCAGCTTTGCTGCTGCGTGGCCGGGGGTGTGGCTTTCTTGGGCCAGTAGGCACCGTCGTGGATCCA
>JALSGI010000102.1 GCA_026982835.1 Planctomycetota bacterium
GCCTAGCCTGTGCCACCAGGCGGCCTGTGCCAGCGGGCTGGTGGATTTTTACTCGGCGGTGCGATTGCTACGAAGCGGCGCTTGCCGGGTGGTGGTGGCCGGGGCGGCCGATGCGCTGCACCCGCTGTTCGTGGCCGGATTTCTGCGACTGGGGGTGTTGGGCCACCACGCCCAGCCGCATCTGGCCTGCCGCCCCTTTGACGCCCAGCGAAACGGTTTCGTGATGGGCGAAGGCGGGGCGGCGTTCGTCCTGGAGCGGCTTTCCCATGCCCTGGCTCGCGGGGCCAAGGTGTATGCCGTGGTGCTGGGCGGCTGCATGATGGCCCAGGCCCACCACGTCACCTCGATGGACATGGGCTCTGAGCCGCTGGCTTGGGCCATCCAGGCCACGCTGGCCCAGGCCCAACTGGAGCCAGAACAACTGGAATACATCAACGCCCACGGCACCGGCACCAAGCAAAACGACGTGGCCGAAGTGCAGGCAGTGCGCCGCGCTTTGGGAGAGGCCAGCCGCCGAGTGTGTCTCAGCTCGGCCAAGGCCCAACTGGGCCACTTGATCAACGCCGCTGGCTGCGTGGAGCTGGCCCTGACGGTGCTGGCCCTGCGCGATGGGTTCCTCCCACCCACGGCCAATCTCATCACCCCCGACCCGGAGTGCAACCTGGACTGCCTGCCCCAGGTGGGACGCCCCCGCAAGGTGCAAGTGGCCCTGAAGGTTTCCATCGGCTTCGGCGGGCACGTGGTGGCCGTGCTACTGCGGCGGTGGAACGATCCGCTCTCGGGCCGGGCCTATCCACGGCAAGCCCTACCGGCGGCTGCTTGAGTCCTGCGGCTGCGGCAGGCGCAGCTCCGGCGGCCAGGGTCGGGCGTAGCTTTGCCGGGCAAGCTGGGGGAAGTGGCGCTGCTGCAGTTCTTCGAGCACCTGGGCAGCTGCGCACCACGGTGCCTGGGCCGAGGCCAACGCGGCCTCGATCAGGTTCATCGCTTCCTCCTGCAAGGCTTCGTCGGCCACGTAGTTCTCCAGCCACATCCACCAGGCCTGCAGGTGACGCCGAGCCTGGTCCTCTTCGCAGACGATCTTCAGCACCTGCTGCCGATACGGCTCCACCGCCTCGGCGTCCCCCAGCACACCCAGCCGGGCGGCCGTTTCGTCCAACGGTCCCATCTGCTCGGGGGCCAAGGCGGCAAGCAGCAGCCACTCCCGGGCGTGGAAGCGGGCCAGTCCCTGCGGGCCGCCCCGGGCCGCGGCAAACAGCCGCCCCAGCAAAAACACCCGCACCAAAAAGCCCGAACAAGCCTCCGGCCGGCTTAACTGCTGTTCGTCCACCACGGGCAGCCAGGGCCATCGCTGGCGCAGCCGCCGGGCAAACAGGCCCCAGGTGTGTTCCAGCAGCTCGCCCCCGGAGGAAAAGAGCCGGGCGTCGCCGCTTGCGCAACTGGGCGAACGGCTCTTGAGCACCGCTCCGCAAAGCCCCCAGGGCGGCTGGGAATCGAGCCACCCCCGGGCAAAATGCTCCAGCGGCTCGGTTACGTCCCGGCCCGACTCCTGGCCCACCACACGCACCTGCCCGAGGGCCACCTGCACCAGGTTGATCCGTTCCCGGGGCACGCCCAGTCCGGCTTGCTGCTCGGGGCACACGGGCAGCAGTTGGGCCACCTGGCCCAATTGTTCCAAAAGCCAGCCGTGGCGCTTGTCGGTTCCGTCGTAGCGCACCGGCTCCCCGAGCAAACAAGCCGAAACGGCGAGACACACCCGGGGCCTTCCGTCCCCGGTATCACCAGGTGAAGAAGAAGCAGATGCGGCCATGTGTTTGCGGCCCCCGGGAAAAGATGAGGAAACTCGTTGCCGTGGGCCTATTGTTCGGCACTCCGCGGGCAAGAGCAAGAGGGGGCGTGGGTCTTGGGCGAGCCCGCGGCTTCAGCCGCGGGAGGCGTGGAGGCTTGGGGGCTTGGGGGCGTGGCGAGCCGCCGGCGTTAGCCGGCGGTTGGAAAGCGAGCCGCGGGCGTTAGCCCGCGGAGGAGCGTGCGCACGTCAGTGCGGGGAGAAACAGCATCGGCGTGCGCCTTGCGCCATGCGGCTTGCGGCGGTGCTTCCGCACCGAAGCCGGAACAAGCGCCGATTCTTGCAACCGGCGAGCCGCGCGCCCTCAGCCGGCGGTTCTCCAGCGAGCCGCAGACTTCAGCCCGCGGAGGAAGTCCTATCCCGAGCCGTAGCACTCCACCTCCAGCCCGCAGCGGCGGCGGATCGTCTCGGCGATGTGGGCCAGGTGTTCCTCCGAGAGCGGCTCCACGTAGCTTTCCGCCGGAGGGCGAGCCACCGTATAAACCTGCACCCGCCGGATGCGCCCCCCTCGGGCCAGGATTTCCTGCAAGCGATCGCAGTAGGCGGCAAGCTCACTTTCCGGCAACGGCTCTCCGGCAATTTTCATGAACAGCGACTGGATCACCAGCGGCCGCACCCGGGCCGCCTGGGTGATGTTTTCCAGCACGCCCCGGAAGGGGATCGACGTGCGAGCCACGCGGCGATAGTACTGCTCGGTGCCGGTTTCCAGCTTGGCCCAAATCTCCCCCTGGTGCCGGTCCAGCAGCTCCAGCCCCCGCTGCACTTGCGGCCGGTGGAACATCGTGGCGTTAGTAATCAGCACCATTTTCAACTGCGGTACCCCGCTTCGCTGTTTCCACCGGATGCACTGCTGGATGATCTGGTCGAAGTTGGCGAAAGTGGTCGGCTCCCCGTCGCCGCTGAAGGCCATGTCGCGCAGCGTGCGCAGCTGCTCGGGTACGGAGGCGAACCGGGGATGCTGGAACAATTGCCCGCTGCGTACCAACCGGAGCAGCACGTCCAGCTCCTGAAGCACCACTGGCAGATCGACGAACCGCTCCCGGCCCCCCCGGGTGCGATCCACCTGGCAGTAGATGCAATCGAAGTTGCACACTTTGTCCGGGTTGAGGTTGATCCCCAGCGAAACGCCCCGCGCCCGGCGGCTCACCACCGGATAGACGTACCGGTTGCGCTCAAACCCCCGAGGGTGGTCCTGGAACCAGACAGGCAGTCGTGGGGCTGGGACACGCATGCGGCAGGCGATTCGTTCCACGGGGAGGAGTTCCCCGCCCGGCGTTTCAGGCGGGCATTCTTCTTTTTTATCTTACGGGCAAGGGGGCACTGGCGAAAGCCGGAACGTTCTTTGCGACGCCACGGCGAGCCTGCGGCTTCAGCCGCGGGAGGGCTTGGAGAGGTGGGGGCGTGGAGGTGGTTGGCCAGCCGGGAGCACGAGCTCCTCGAGCTCCTGGAGACGATAAGAAAGCGGCGCATGCTCGCCGTGTTCTCCGTGGGCTTACGCCCACGGCTCGCGGCTGCAAGAACCAGCGCCAGCGGCGAAACCACCGCGTGCTGACGCTCGCGGGTGGCCGTGGGCTTTGCGTGCTCGACGATGCGGCTGGCCTATGGAGAGTGCGGTGGTGTGCCGAGTCGCTGTCCGGCCCGAAGCGGATAGCCGCGCAGAAACTCCGCGGCGTCCATGGCCCGCTTGCCGGAGGGTTGCAATTGCAGCACCCGCAGCGGCTCCGGCCCGCCGGTGGCCACCAGCAGCAGGTCGCCTTGGGCGGCCAGCACTGTTCCGGGGGAGGCTTCGGATTCCGCAGTGTTTTTTTCTCCGGGGGCTTCTGCGGCGGCCACATCCACCCGGTGCAGGATCAGCCGCAGCGGCT
Organism: Planctomycetota bacterium; assembly: GCA_026982835.1. Lineage (GTDB taxonomy): Bacteria > Planctomycetota > Planctomycetia > Pirellulales > S012-138 > S012-138. Next base: position 3,709 of record JALSGI010000102.1, read on the forward strand.
CCCCCTGCCCGCGCAGCCACCAGGTGTAGGCTCGCGGCCACGGCTGCATGGCTCGCACCTGGTTCTTGATCTCCCCGGCCCGACGCTCCCAGCGGACAAGTCCGTCGGTTTTTTTAAGCCGCGGAGCCCGGGTCACCAGGGCCGGGTCTTGCGGCACCCGGGGAGCTGTTCCCGCAGCCAGCTGTTGGATCACCGGCACGACCATTTCGGCCGCGAGTCGGGCCAGCCGGGCTTCCAGCTCCGGGGCGGTTTCCTCCGGGCCGATGGGCGTGCGGCGTTGGGCCAGCACCGGGCCGGCGTCCAGACGCGGTGTCATGTGGATGGCCGAAACGCCCGTTTCGGTTTCGCCGTGGTAGATGGCCCACTGCACCGGGGCGGCCCCGCGGTACTTGGGCAAAAGCGACCCGTGCAGGTTCACCCCGCCCAGGCGTGCCGTGGCCAGCACCTCCGGGGAGAGAATCTGCCCGTAGTCGGCCACCACCAGCACGTCGGGGGCCAGTTGCCGCAGGTGAGCCACCGCCTCGGGCGAGTTGATGCTCTCGGGCGTGTAAACCGGCAGGTGATGTTGCTGGGCCAGTTGGGCTGCCGGCGAGGGAACCACCCGGCCCCGACGCCCCTGAGGCCGCGGCGGTTGGGTCACCAGTTCCAGCACCTGGTGCGGGCTTTCCAGCAGCGCAGCAACAATGGGCACGGCAAACTCGCCCGTGCCCATCATCACCACCCGTAATGGTTCGTTCACGCCGCAGCCCTTTTTCTCTAGGAACCGAGCGGCTCAATCCAGGATCTTGATCTTGATGTTCCGCCAGCGGCACTTGGCCCCCACCGGCCACCCCTTGCCGCCGTGGACCTGCACGGCGATGTGGCCCTTGGGCCCCAGCGTCTTGAGCACCTTCTGCTTATCGTACCGCGGATGCTGGAACACCGCCGCGTCGAACTCGCACACCTTCACCCCGTTGATCCAGGTGGTGATCTTGGGCGGATTGCCCACCACGCGCACGCGGGCGGTGTTCCAGTCGTTGAGTTTCCACGCCTTGACCCACTCCGGGCCGCTGATGGTGTAGCCCTTGGGATCGACCAAGCCAGTGGGCCGGGTGGTCAGCCGCAGGGGGTTCTTTTTGTCCTGGCCATAGACGCCGAAGATGCTGAAGGCCCGATTGGTGAACCCGCCCACACCTTCGCCGTAGATGTGGCCGATATTGCCCCGATCGTGGTAGTCGACCATCATCTGCCAGCACTGGCCCCGCTGGGTGCTGCGGAGGAACAAGCCGCTGCAGACGCCCCAGTCGGGCTTCATGTCGATCAGCAGCTCGAAATCTCCAAACTGGCGATCGGTGAGCAGGATGCCGCCGTTGCCGCTGCCTGGGGGGTCCTGCTGGCCCACGATGGCCCCGTCTTCCACGCTCCACTGGCCGCCGGTGCCGTGGCCGATTCGCTGCGGGTTTTTGTGCCAGCCGCGGAGCGTTTTGCCGTCAAAGAGCGAAATCCAGCCCTCTTTGTCCCCGGCCTGGAGCGGCGGGGCCGCAACGAACAGCTGAAGGGAAACCAGGGCCAGCATCGCACAAAGGGGGCCTTGCCATTTCATGGTCAGTTCTCCTGCTGGGGAAGGCGGGTTCAGGCCTGCAACCGCACGCTGGAAAAAACTTCCAAGAGGCGGGGCCAATCTGTCTCAAGCCTAAGACACCCCGGCGGCGTGTCAACGCGCCGCACCGGCCGGGGCCTTGCGGCCCAGCAGATCGGCCAGGGCACCGGCCAGGTGCTCGAAGCGGAACGAAAAGCCGCTTTGCAGCAGCCGCTCCGGCACCACGCGCTGCCCGGTGGTGAGCACTTCGGCCACCTCGCCCATGGCAAGTCGCAGCAGCCACGCCGGGGTGCGCACCGCGGCCGGGCGCCCCAACTGCTTGGCCAGCGCCTGGGCGAACTGCACGTTGTGCACCGGGTGCGGGGCGGTGA
>JALSGI010000103.1 GCA_026982835.1 Planctomycetota bacterium
AACCCACCCACAGAGCATTCTTTCGCATGGCTCCACTCCTCCTTGGATCAAACTGAACCGATGCTCCCGTGACCCTAACCATCGGAAAAGGTCGAGGGGGACTTGAAAGGAAGGCCGCATCCGCCACAGAGACGGATGAATCAGCAAACCTTTCTGGGCCGATGTGCTGCTGCGGGGGTGCTCTGGACGGGCCGGGGTAAATCCTCATAATGGATGATTTACAAGCTACCCCCTGTGTACCGTTGACTCTCCGATTTCCTATTTCCGGTATCCGGCCAGGAGTACGCCATGTTCAAGAACTTCAGCACTTATGCCCTCGACATGATGGCCCCCCTGTACGAACAGATCGAGATGGCCTTGACGCACGGTTTTCGGGGCATCGATCTGGACGCGGTGGACATGGCCGAGCAGTTCGAGCTGCGCGGGGAGCAAAAGGCCCGGCGGTTGCTGGACAGCGCCAAGATCCAGCTGGGCAGTTTCGAGCTGCCCCTGCCGCTTCAGGGGAGCGACGAGGAGTTTCAGCAAGAGCTGGAAAAACTCTCCACAAGGGCGGAAGTGGCTGCCCGGCTGGACTGCCTGCGTGCCCGGGTGATCCTGCAGCCCTGGAGCGAGACACTGCCGATGCACGAGAACTTCGAGCTGCATCGCCAGCGGTTGCAGCAGGCCGCCGGCGTGCTGCAGGGCTACAGCATCCGCATCGCCGTAGGGTTTTCGGCCCCGGCCGCCCTGCGGGAAGGCAAACCCCATGAGTTCATCCACAAACTGGAACAGCTCACCCCGCTGGTGGAGATGATCCCCGGGGCCGGGTACGTGATCGACCTGTGGGACGTGGCGATTGGGGGCGGATCGCTGGAGGCAGTGAAGGCCCTGCCGCCGGAAAAGATTCTGGTGGTGCACGTCTGCGATGGTCCGGCGGACAAGCCGCCGGCAGAGTGGACCCCCGAGGATCGCCTGCTGCCGGGCAGCACCGGCACGCTGCCGCTAGTGGAGCTGCTTGAGTATCTCAAACAGATCGATTACCAAGGGCCGGTCAGTCCCCTGGTGAGCAAGGCCCAAACCCAAGGCCAGCGTCGCGACGAGGTGGCAGGGGCGTTGGGCCAGGCGCTGGAGGAGCTGTGGCAGCAGTCGGGCCTTTCGCCGCTGGCGGCTTCGACGTAGCTTTCGCCGCAGTCGAGAATCGGCTTGCGACCTGCGCCGTGCGGCTTGCGCCGGTGCTTCCGCACCCGAGCGAGCCGCGCCCCGTTAGCCCGCGGAGCAGAATCGACAAGTAGCAACGGTTCTTCTATTACTCCGCGAGTTCACCCTCGCACTTGCTTGTGCGAGAACAAACGTCGATTTTTGTCCACAATCGGCGAGCCGCCGGTGTGAGTCGGCGGAGGAGAACAGTATTCCGGCTCTCCCGCGGCTGAAGCCGCGGACTCGCCGAAGCAAGAACAAGCGGCGATTCTTGCACCCCACGGCGAGCCGGGAGCGTCAGCCCCCGGTTGTATCGAACACGAGCAACCGCCGACACGGTTCCAACCAACCGCGTGCTCACGCACGCGGCTCGCCGCGCGCAGCTCAACCGTTTCAATCGCTGGCTCACCCTTTGGCCTTCTTACGCTGGCAAAGCGTGCGGCGGGCAGGTAAAGATGGAAAAGGCGTTCCGGGGCCCCGGGCCAAGGAGACGGGAACGCCGGTGCATTCATCGCGGAGGCTGCCTGCGGATCTTGGGGAAGGGAGACGCCGATGCCACGTATTGAAGGCTGCATTTGCTGGTGGGGGACGGTGGCCCTGGTCATGTCGCTTGCCCCGGTTGCCCGTTCCCAGGAGGAACCTTGGCCGTTGCACGTGATCGACGATACCTCTTTTGGTGCCGACGGGGTGAAGCTGGGCGACTTCAACCGCGACGGGTTGCCGGACGTGGTAACCGGCTGGGAGGAAGGGGGCCGCACGCGATTGTACCTGCATCCAGGTTTCGCCCGGGTACGCAAGCCCTGGCCCAAGGTCAACATCGGCTGGACTCCGGCGGTGGAAGACGCCGTGCCGGCCGACTTGGACGGGGACGGGGCCTTGGATGTGGTCACCTGCTGCGAGGGCCGCTTTCGCACGATGTTCGTGCACTGGGCGCCCAAGGCCCCCGGGAAATTGCTCGATCCCCGGGCCTGGCAGCAGGCGTTGCTGCCGGCCTCGCGCAAGCCTGCCCAGCAGTGGATGTTCGCCTGGCCGATCCAACTGGACGGCCGTCACGGCGTGGACCTGGTGGCCGGGAGCAAGAACGCCGGGGCGCAGATCGGCTGGTACCAGGCTCCGGCTCATCCTCGCGATCTGACGGCCTGGCGGTGGCATCCGATCTCCCCGGCCGGATGGATCATGTCCATCTGGTTCCAGGACATGGACGGCGACGGGGATCCGGACGTGGTCATCTCCGATCGTTACGGTTCGCTGCGTGGGTGTCGCTGGCTGGAGAATCCCGGGCCGGGGCCCCGGCAAACCCAGCCCTGGAAAAATCACTTCCTGGGTGCCCGGGACAAGGAAGTGCTGAGCATGGCGCTGGCGGATCTGGATCGGGACGGGCTGCAGGATGCCCTGGTGGCCGTGAAGGATATGAAGATTCTATTTCTTCGGCGGCTGGACCGCAGCGGGCGGCGCTGGCAAACGCATGTGATCTCGGCCGATTTCGCCGCGGGCAACACCCGAGCGGTGGCCGTGGCCGACGTGAACCGCGACGGCCAACCCGACCTGGTCTTCACCACCTGGAACGCTCGCAACCGGCACGGGGTGATGTGGCTGGAATACAAAAAATCGCCGCTGGAGCGGCACTGGCAGGCCCATCCCATCAGCGGCACCCGGCGGGGGATCAAGTACGACCGCATCGAGATGATCGATCTGGATGGCGACGGGGACCTGGACCTGCTCACTTGCGAAGAGCGCGAAGGGGGTCGTGGCTTGGGGGTGATCTGGTACGAGAACCCGCACTAGCCCGGGAGGATTTCAGCCCGCCTTGCGCAAGGCGGCTCCCGCCTCGGGAGCCACCAGCGGCAACTGGTCCGAGAACTGCTCTTGCAGCGGGATCAAGCGCCACGGCCGCACGAGCATCGGCACCAGGCGTCCTTTGCGTTCCACCAGCAGTTCCACGGGCTGCTGGGCCTGATCCAGCAGGCGTTTGAAGGCTTGCGAGGAGCGGATCAGCTTGCCTTGTGCGGCGTAGATGCGATCTCCCGGGCGGAGTCCGGCCTGGGCAGCCGGGGAATCGGCCAGCACGCGCGACAGGACCATCACCTGGGGGTCCAGCGGGTCGGGGCGCCAGGCGATTCCGATGCGGAACGGTTTTCCGGCCAGGGTGACCACCCGGGTGGTTTCTTCCCCCTTGGCGGTGCGCCAGCGAAGCAATAGTTTTTTGGGGCAGCGCTGCACCAGGGTAAAGAGCTGGTCGGCCTGCCGAAGCGTTCGTCCGGCGGCCTGGAGGATGCGACACCCCGGCCGCAGGCCGGCTCGGGCTGCCGGAGACCCCGGAGTAACTTCCAGCACCAGGGCGCCCGGCTCGGAGGTGCCGCTGCGCCAGCTCAGGCCCAGGCGCGCCGGAGGGGGTACCAGGGCGGCGGCCATTGCCGGTGGGGGACTCATCTCCTGGAACACCTGAGGGCGAAACGAGGGCAGCTGTTCCGCCTCGGCCAAAGCTACGGTGGTCAGGAACACCAATCGGGCGATTCGCTCCAGTGCCGAGTAATTGAGCTTGTCGGCATCGTCGCTGGGACGGTGGTAGTCCGAGTGCAGGCCCGTGTGGAACATCACCACCGGCACCTGGTGTTGCAGCAGGGGGTAGTGGTCGCTGTTGCGTTTCAGTTCCCAGGAAAAGCGGAGCGGCAGTCCCGTGTGGCGATTGCTCCACAGCACCCGGCGGCGCAGGCTGCCTCCGCTGCGCCAGGCCAGCACTTGCAGTCCCTGCGGGCGCAAGCGTCCCAGCATGTCGCAATTGATGGCCGCCTTGATCCGCCGCAAGGGCAAGGTGGGCCGGCGGCACCAGTGCTCCGAGCCTAAAAGCCCCAGCTCCTCAGCGTCCCAGAAGACGATCAGCACCGAGCGTCGGGGCGGCCGGGGGAGTTGGGCCAGGGCTCGGGCCACTTCCAGCACCACGGCGGTGCCGCTGGCGTTGTCGTCGGCCCCGTTGTGGATGTAGCCGATCGGGCCCAGGCTGGTCCGCGGCGTGCCATAGCCCACGTGGTCGTAATGGGCACCCAGCAACACCACTTCGTGTTTCAGGCGGGGGTGGCTGCCGGGAAGCAGGGCCAGGATGTTGCGGTAGCCGTCCAGGAACAGTTGGTAGTAGTCCCCTTCGTCGCCGGCTCCCTGGTAGCCCCAGCGGGCCAGGTGATTGCGGATGTAGTTGGCTGCGGTGCGTCCGCCGCGGGTGCCGGCTCGGCGTCCTTCCAGGGCGTCGTCGGCCAGGGTATAGCAGTGTTTTTCCAACTGTTGGCGGCGGATGGATTGTGCGGTTTGGAGGAGCTGCCGGTGGGAGAGCGTCTCGTCGGCCAGGACCGCGGCATGGGCAAGCCACAGCAGCCCAAGAACCAACCCCAGGCGCGACATGGTCGGTGGTCCTTTGCTGGCAGAAACGAGCGACAATGTCCCTGGTCCGCCCCGAAAAGACATCCCTGCTTTTCACCCTAGCTTACCGGGCGGCCTTGGGGGACCGGTGCGTGCAAGCACGTGGCGGATTTGGGGTTGTGGAACTTGGCACAACCGTTACAATCACCCCCAACCTGCTGGGAACTCCAACCGGTTCCCCCAGGAAAGTATCCCGTGGCCCGAGGAGCGGAACCGCTTGACACGGACCGCAGAGGCTCTATGATGGGAATGAAGCCTGAGAGCTTCTCGTTGCCGGATCCGGTTCGGCTGAAAGCTGTTCTGCTCCTGCCAGCCTGATACAACTTCCGCAAAGGAAACTGGACCGGCGCGTCTGAACGGGTGACTCTGTTTCCCAGTGTGGTGAGCGTTCCGCCAGGAACGCAGCTTCCTCGACAATCCAGAGAGCGTCAGCCCGGGAAGTCCTGCGGAGCGTCTTCGGCGGGCTTGTCGCCACTGCCGAGAGGTTCGGATTTCGGAGGCGGAATCTGTCGGGGTGATTCCCTCCAGGAGGGCCGGACCAGCCAGGGGGTTCATCCCCAGCGGGGATTCCACCCTGGTGAGCGGAGGTGCAACCGCCGCTAGGGGAGTCAGCGGGCCGGGACGACAATTGGAAGTATCCGTCAACTTCCCACAGCCTGCGCTGTGCCCCACGAAAAGCAAAGCAACCAAGAGAAAACAACCTGACTTGATGCGTCTGCCTGCGTTTCGACACGTGATTTTCCCGGAAAGGAATCGACTCGGTGAATAGGTGTGTTATGTCCAAAAGGAAGAAAAATCGCTCGCGTTCCAACCACCAGCGGCAACGCAATAAGCCCCAACTGGAGTCCGCTCCCGCCGCCGCGCCCGGAGAGGTGATCGATGCGGCCGGGGTGCTGGAGATGCACCCCAAGGGCTACGGGTTCCTCCGCCGCATCGAGAGCAACCTGGACCGCGAGCGGACCGACCCGTTCGTCCCGGCCAGCACCATCGAGCAGTACCGCCTCCGCGAAGGGGTACACATCATCGGCAAGGCCAAGCAGGTGCGCAAGCAGGAAGGGCCCCGGC
>JALSGI010000104.1 GCA_026982835.1 Planctomycetota bacterium
GCCGCGTGCGGCACGATGGCCACCACCTTTGCCCCGGGTCGAAGCCATCCGGCGCAGCGGCGCAGCAGCTCCACCGGCTGCGGCATGTGTTCCAGCACGCAGGCCAGCACCACGGCGTCCAGTTTCAGCTCCGGCCAGGGGATGAAGTGCTCAAACAGCGCTTGCACCACGGTCACGTTGTCCAGCGAAGCGGTCCGCTGCCGAGTACGCTGGATACGCACCGAACTGCCGTCCACGGCCACCACCTGGCGGTGATGCCCGGCCAGGTGGGCCGTCAGCAGCCCGTCGGCGCAGCCCAGATCCAGCACCACCCCCGGGGGAAGCAGCTCCTTGAGCACTTGCGCCCGGTAGGCGATCAGCCGGGGCGTAAAGCCTTGCTGCTGATCGTGCTGGCGAGCAATCAGGTCAAGTTGCAGTTGCACTTCCTGCCCGGGAGTGAGCGTACTCATCGGCGGTTTCTCCTGGGGGAAGGATCAGGGGTTGGCAGTCCAGTTGCCGGTAGAGCGTCCAGCCGGGCCGGGGCCGATGCGGCCGTGTGCCTTCCGGCTCGGCGCCGCTTAGCACCTGTACGGCCAGCCAGGGCAGATTGCACCCGGCCTGGGTGTAGAGCCAGGGACGTCCGGCCAGCCGGGGATTGATTTCGGTCACCTTGGGGCGTCCTTGCACGTCCTCGCGCAGATCGACGCTATAGATTCCGTGTGGCTGGGCACCCAGCAGCCGGACGGCTTGCCGGGCCGCGGCGAGCACGTGGGGCTGCTCCACCGTGCGGCAGAGCTTCACCTGGCCGGTGATCCCGCTGGGTGCCGTCTCGGCCAGGAAGTAGCCCAGCCGCTGCATCGCCGCCCAGGCCACCAACTCTCCGGAGGCATAAAGCAGCGTGCAGTTGAAGTTCCTGCCCGGCAGGTATTCCTGCACCACCCAGCGGCGCACGCCGTGCCGCACGGACCACAAGGCCACCCAGAAGGCGGCTTCCCGGGGCTGATCCACCCGCAGCGAGCCGATCCCCCCGGCCCCGCTGCCCGGCCGCACCCAAAGCGGTACGCCCAAGCGGGCAAAGGCCCCTTCCAGTTGCGGCAGCAGCGATTGGGCCACCTGGCTCACTTCCGCCGGGGGAGCGGCATCCGGGCCGGGGACGTCCGCCCCGGCAGGCAACTCCACTTCCAAGGCCAGGGTTTCCGGGGCCAGTTTCGCCCGCTGGAGTCGGCTTCCGGTGATCTCTTTGTCCAGGCAGGCCTGTAGCACTTCCCTCCCTGGCAGCGGATGCGCACAGGGGGGCTGCCGGCCGCACCAGGCCACGGCTTGCAGTTCCGGGTCGGGATTGATCCACACGAAGTCCACCCCCAGCGTGTCCACCTGCCGCGCCAGTGCCTGGCAAAACGCCTCAGGGCCTTCCCGGTCGGCCCGGGGCAGAGGCACCACCTGCGTGCAGAACCGCCCGGCCAGCCTGGCTCCCCAGGGGCTGGCTTCGGCTCCGAGCAGCTCCACCTCGGGCAGGTGAGCCAGCGAGCGGCAGACGTCGATGCCGATGCTTCCCCCGGCTCCGGTGACCAAAACGCGCATGGTATGTTTTTCCCTGGTGCGTGTTTTCCCGTAAGCGTTGTGTGGCAGGGTCGCTTTAGGTGCTGCTCCACTGGCGGAGCCAGTTGCGGACCTGCTGGGGCGAGCCGCGGAACTGCTCCACGGCTTGAGGTTGCTGGAAGACCTCGAGCGTGTCGGCCCGAAGCCCCGCCCGCAGCGTGGCCACCGAGAGGGCCTCTTCCGGCGGCACATTGGCCAGGTTCACTCGGGGACCGAACCGGCGCAGCAGCCACACCTGTTGCGACTTGCGGGGGGCTTCCAGCACCAGCGGGCCGGTGCCGAACCGATCCACCAGCTCCTCCAGCAGCTCCTGCTGCGGCTGGCCGTCGCAGCGGTAGATGCCCACGGTGCCCGATTCGCGCCCCTCCAGGATCACCCGCGCGGCTCCGGCCTCCAGGTCCTGCTCTACTTGCTGGAGGCGCTGCTGGGGGGTGATGCGGGCATCGAGCCGAGGGTCCTTCTTGCCCACTTCGCTCCAAGGCTCCAGGTGGTACTGCCGCACCTGGCCGATGAGCCGGTTCTTGTCCCGGCGGCTCAGCTCCACACTGCCGCAGGAAACCTCCACGCAATCAAAGCCCAGGGCGGCAATCTGTTCCAGCAACGGCTCTACGCGGTCCTGGAGCCAGGCCACCTCCAAGAGCGTTCCGCCGGTGCAGACACGCACCTGGTGCTGGTGGTACAGTCGGAGCTTTTCGGCCAACACCCGGTGTGGGGTCAGGCGTGCTGTGCCCCAGCCCAGCTTCACCACGTCGATCCACGCCCCGGCAAGCTGTAACAGGTCCGCCACCGCCGCCGGGGGAAGCCCTTTGTCGAGGATGCAGGTGAGTCCTTGGCCACGGGGTTTGGGCTGGTGCCACTGGGGCGGAAGCTTCAAGGCCGACAGTGCCAGGTCGTCCATGACCTCTTCTCCTTTTTTACCTCTGGCCGAAAAGGGCGTTTGTTTCCTCTGCATCACTGCTAGGAAGGGGCTTGCGGCCCGCTGGCTCCTTCCGGTTCTTGCTCCGATGGGAGGAAAAAGGGCCGGGATTGCCTGTGCCTGCGCAGGGCCAAGGCCTGCTGGGACGGGGCCTGCCGGGCCGAGGAGCCCCAAAGCAGAAAACCAGCCTCGGCCCCCCCTTGCGACTCCCCGGCGGCGTGGGCAGCCTGCGTGGCCCAGGCGGGCCAGGGTTCCCGGGTCCAGGCTTCCTCGTGGCCCACGGGCCGGTCCAGCCAGGCGTCTTCCTCGCGCTCAAACGCCGCATCAAAAGGCACCAGCGGCTCGGGGACTTGGTTTGCGGCCGGTTCGGGGACCGGGTGCTTTGCCCGGGGCACACGCCGGGCCAGGGCCTCTGTCCCTTGCTGCCGAAGCAACCGCAGGGCCGTCTTCAACTCCCGGCAGACGTATTGGACTTGTTCTTCCTGCAAATGGGGGTGCAGCGGCAGGCTCAAGCAGGTTTGGGCCAGGCGTTCGGTCATGGGGAGCGTGCCGGGGCCCAGGCCCAAGTGGGCGTAAGCTCGCTGGAGGTGGATAGGCCGCGGGTAGTGCAGCCCCACCTCGATCCCGCGACTGCGCAGGTAGGCGTAGATCAGGTCCCGCTGCGGCACCTGCACCACGTACAGGTGCCAGGCGGAAGGGGAATCGTCGAACCAGGCGGGCAACTGCACCTGGGGTTCGTCTTGCAGCAGCTGATGATAGCGTCGGGCCCAGGCCGTGCGGCGGCGGTTCCACGCGTCCAGTCGGGTCAGCTTCACCTCCAGCAGCGCCGCCTGCAGGGCGTCCATACGGTAGTTGTAGCCCAGGGTGCGGTGATCGTGGCGGCGGACCTGGGCATGATCGCGCAGTTGACGCACGCGGCGGGCCAGCAGGGGATTGTCGGTCAGCACGGCCCCGGCTTCGCCACAGGCCCCCAGGTTCTTGCCCGGATAAAAACTGAAACAGGCCAGGTGGCCCCAGCCCCCGGCCGGGAGCCCCTGGATCGTGGCCCCGTGGGCCTGTGCGGCGTCCTCGACCACGGCCAGGCGATAGGCTTGGGCGATCTGGCAGATGGCCTGCATGTCGGCCCCCTGGCCGTAAAGATGCACCACCACGATGGCCCGGGTACGCGGCGTGATAGCCTGAAGCAACGCGGCCGGATCGAGCGTGCGGCGTAGCGGGTCGATATCCACCAGCACGGTTCGGGCGCCGGTGTAGCTGATGGCCCAAGCCGTGGCCACGAAGCTCATCGAGACGGTGATAACCTCGTCCCCCGGCCCCACGCCCAAGGCCCGCAGTGCCAGATGCAGGGCGCTGGTGCCGCTGTTGACCCCCACGCAGAACCGCCGCCGGCACCAGGCGGCAAATTGCCGCTCGAACCGCTCCACGGCCGGACCCAGCACATAACGCCCGCTGCGCAGCACCCGAAGCGCGGCCTGGTCCAACTCCGAGGCCAGCTCGGCGTACTGGGCCTGCAAGTCCACCAGCGGCACTTTCATCACCAGGCTCCATCCCGGGGTGCCAGGGGCCGGACCGGGAGATGGGAGCCTCCCGGCCGCTTTGCCGACCAGTGGTCTTACCACGCCGCCGTTGCCAGCGTCAACATCAGTGGCGGCACACTCCGGGCCCGATCACTCCCCCAGCGTGCTCTTACGCCGCAGGATGTGGTGATAGTGCTGGGCGAAGCGATGGGCTTCATCGCGCACGTACTGCAACAGCCGCAGGGCGAAGCTGCTGCGTCGCAGCCGCAGGGGTTCTTTTCGCTCCGGCAAGTAGAGTTCTTCCTGGCGTTTGGCCAGGGCCACCACGGCCACCGGGGGACACTGCAGCGACCGCAGCGCCTGCAACGCGGCATGGAGCTGCCCGCGACCCCCGTCGATCAGCAGCAGATCGGGGAAGACTTCCTCCTCTTGCTTGAGTCGCCGGAAGCGGCGATAGACCACCTCGGCAATCGAAGCGTAGTCGTCGGCGTGATCCACCCCGCGGATGCGGAAGCGGCGATAGCCGGGCTTGAACGGCAGCCCGTCGATGAACTGCACCAGGCTGGCCACGGTGTCGCGTCCGCCCAGATGGGCGATGTCCACGCCCTCGATCACCCGCGGCTCGTGCTCCAGCCGCAGCACGCGGCGCAGGCCCCGCAGCCCCTTTTTGGGGTCGATGTAAAACACCTCCGGCTGCACGTGGGTATCCAGTTGCCCGCGCTGGTCCAGGGTTTCCAGGGCTTGGATTTCGTCGCGGAGCCGGGCCGCCTGTTCAAATTCCCATCGCTTGGCTGCCTCTTGCATTTCCTGGCGGAGCTGCTTGAGCAGTTGCTCCTTTTTGCCGTCGAGGAACATCCGCAGCCGCTGGATATCGCGGCGGTAGTCTTCCTTGGAGATGCGGAGGTTGCACGGGGCGGTGCACTGGCCGATGGAGGCCAACAGGCAGGGACGGAACCAGCGCCACTTGGGGTCTTCGGCCTGGATGTCCAGCTCGCAGGTGCGGAACTTGAAGATCTTTTGCAGCACCTGGATCGCTCCCCGCAGCGACTTGGCACCGGCAAACGGCCCGTAGAGCCGCGAACCGGGCTGAGGCTCGCGGGTGAACCGCACGCGGGGAAAGTCTTCCCGGGTGGTGATCTCCAGGTAGGGATAGGTTTTGTCGTCCTTGTGCTCGACGTTGAAGCGGGGCTGGATGTCCTTGATGAGGCGGGCCTCCATCAGCAGGGCGTCCACTTCGCTGTCGGCCTGCAGGTAGTCGATGTCCCAGATTTCCCGCACCAGATCGGCCGTACGGCGGTCTTCGGCGGCGGCCTTGAGGAAGTAGCTTCCGGCCCGGCTGCGCAAGTCCTTGGCCTTGCCCACGTAGATCACCCGTCCCCGGCGGTCTTTCATCAGATAGACGCCGGGCCGCCGGGGGAAGCGGCGCACTTTTTCGGCCGCGCGGCGGAAGGCTTCCGCCTGGGTGGTGCCGGCGGAGGTGGGAGCAGGATCGGGATTGGCGTCGGGCAGGGGCATCGTCGTCGGGGACCTCCTTTTCCCCTATTGTATGCCACGGCGGGGGAAGCGATGAACCGGCCAGAAAGCCACCCCCGGAAAACTACAACGGCACATACACCTCCGGCTCGCTGGAGGGATCCG
>JALSGI010000105.1 GCA_026982835.1 Planctomycetota bacterium
AAGCCCACGGTTGTACGCTCCGCGTGCCCAGGGTTACTCCAGTCCCTGTAGTCGTTCCAGGAGAGCTGCCCCATGATGCGTTTGCCCCTGTTGGCCGCCGTGGCGTTGGCAATCGGTTGCCTGGTGCCCCAAGAGCTGCCGGCCCAAGAGGCCAAAGATCCCCGACCCCAGGCCATTCGTCCCACTCGGGTCATCAAGCTGTTCAACGGCAAGGACCTCAGCGGTTGGGTCACGTGGCTGCGGGACACCAAGCACGAAGACCCGCGCCGCGTGTTCCGTGTCACCGACGGGATGTTGCACATCACCGGCGACGGGTTCGGTTACATCCGCACCAAGGAGGACTACCGCGACTACCACCTGGTGGCCGAGTTTCGCTGGGGCACGCGGACCTGGAGGAGCCGGAAGGAGCGGGCCAAGGACTCCGGTATTCTCATCCACTGCGTAGGCCCGGACGGCAACTACGGCGGCACCTGGATGGCATCGATCGAGTACCAGATCATCCAGGGGGGCGTAGGCGATTTGCTGGTGCTGCGGGGCAAGTACGCCGATGGGTCCGTGGTGCCCACCCGGCTCACCTGCGAAGTGACCCGGGACCGGGACGGGGAATGGGTGTGGCACCGGGGGGGCATGCGGCGGGTGTTCACCCGGGGGCGGATCAACTGGTTCGGCCGCGACCCGGACTGGAAGGACGTGCTGGGCTTCCGCGGCCGCAACGACGTGGAAAGCCCCGGCCAGCAATGGACCCGCTGCGAGATCATCTGCCGCGGCGGGCACATCCAGGCGCTGGTCAACGGAGTGCTGGTGAACGAGGGCTTTGATGCGTTTCCCACCGCGGGCAAGATTTTGATCCAGACCGAGGGGGCCGAGCTGTTCTTCCGCCGGCTGGAGCTGCACCCGTTGAAAGAAGAAAAAGAGAAATAACCCGGTTTTACTTCCGTAGGTGTTCAGCGTGCCAACACAACACGGAGTGTTACCAGGCAAAAAAGTCGATTTTTTCCGGCAAGCCCCGAACTTCAGTCCGGGGAGAGCCGAAGGAGCGGATTGTGTTTTTTCTCCGCTGGCTAAAGCCAGCGGCTCGCCGTTTGCAAGAATAAACGCTTTTTTGCGCCTCGTTCGGAAGCATCGAACCAACCATGTGCTAGCTGGCTAAACACGTACCTATTTCCTTTTACCCAACAGCGAAGCAAGCGCCATGAATCACCTGGCCCGGCTGAAGTGTTCCCGGGGCATCGTTTTGCTGGCGGTGTTGTTCTTGTTGCCTGCGGGTTGTTCGCCCCCGGACGCCTCGGCCCCCGGGCAGCAGGGGAAGCAAGGCTCTTCTTCGATCTCTTCCCGCGGTAACGGCGGACCGCAACAAGGGGAAGACTCCGCCAGGGGAGAAAAGAAAAAGCCCCAACACACCAACCGCCTGGCCCAGGAAACCAGCCCCTACCTGCTGCTGCACGCCCACAATCCGGTGGACTGGTACCCTTGGGGGCCCGAGGCGCTGGAAAAAGCCCGGCGGGAAAACAAGCTGATCTTCCTTTCTATCGGCTACTTCAGTTGCCACTGGTGCCACGTGATGGAACGGGAGACGTTCTCCGACCCGGAAGTGGCCCGGTTCCTCAACCAGCACTTCGTCTGCATCAAGGTGGACCGCGAAGAACGGCCGGACGTGGATGAGGTGTATATGACGGCTTTGCAGGTGTATTTTCAGCTCACGGGCAACCCTTCGGGAGGCGGGTGGCCGCTGTCGATGTTTCTTACGCCCCGGGGGCTCCCTTTTGCCGGAGGGACGTACTTTCCGCCGCGTCCCAAGCGGGGGCTGCCCGGGTTCCTGGATGTGGCCCGGCGCATGCAGCAGGCGTGGGAAAAGAACCCGCAGCGTGTGAAGCGGATGGCCGACGTGCTGGCCCAGGCCGTGCGGCGAGCCCTTTCGGGCCGCGTGTCGCTCAAGCCCGTGGCCCTCTCCAAGGAGCCGATCCAAAGCCTGCTGGAGGAGCTGGGCGAGGAGTTCGACCCGGACTACGGCGGCTTCGGCTACACGCCGGGAGAGGACCGCCGGCCCAAGTTCCCCGAGCCAGGCAACCTGTTCTTTTTGCTTGCTCGCTGGCAGCGGCACCAGGACGAGTTGGCCGGGCGGATGCTCCTCAAGACCCTGGACGCGATGGCCGCCGGAGGCATCCGGGACCACCTGGGCGGCGGGTTTCATCGCTACTCGACCGACCGCCGCTGGGAAGTGCCGCACTTTGAAAAGATGCTCTACGACAACGCCCAACTGCTGGAGCTGTACGCCCTGACCTGGCAGCAGACGGGCAATGAGCTTTACCGACGCGTGGCCCGGCAAACGGCCCGGTTTCTGCTCCGCGAGCTTCGCCATCCCCAGGGAGGCTTTTTCGCCGCGCTGGATGCCGAAAGCCAAGGGGAGGAGGGGCGCTACTACGTGTGGACTCAGGAGGAGCTGGCCGCGGTGAAAGACCAGCCGCACTATGCCTTGCTGGCCGAGCTTTACGGGCTGGCGGGGGCGGCCAACTTCAAGGGGCGCTTCGTGCTGCGATGGCACGTCCCGCCGGAGCAACTGGCCGCCCGGCACAACATCTCCGTGGAAGAATTGTGGCGGCGGCTGGACCCGCTGCGGGAAAAACTGCTGCGGCTGCGTTCCCGCCGGGTGCGGCCCGGCCGGGATGAAAAAGTGCTGGCTGCCTGGAACGGCCTGGCCATTGCCGCTTTTGCCCAGGCAGGCCGCGTGCTCAAAGAGCCTCGCTACACGCAAGCCGCCCGGCAGGCCGCCGAGTTTGTGCTCCAGAAGTTGCGCCGCCCCGACGGGGGGCTCTATCGCACCTGGACCCGGGGCAAGGCCCAACTGCCCGGCTACCTGGTCGATTACGCGGCCGTGGCCCGCGGGCTGCTTTTGTTGCACCAAAGCACGGGGGAAAAACGCTGGCTGCAGGCGGCCCGGGAGCTGGCCGCCAAGCAACAAGAGCTTTTTGCCGCCCCACAAGGCGGGTTCTACTATACCAGCGAAGAACACGACGAGCTGTTTGTGCGCATCCGCGGCCCGGCCGATGGGCCGGTGCCCTCGGGCAACGCGCTAGCCGCCCTGGGGCTGCTTCGCCTGGCCCAAGCCACCGGGGAGGAAAACTACCGCAAGCAGGCCGTGGGGGTGTTCCGCGCCTTTTGGCCGGAGCTGGAGAACATGCCCCGGGCTTACCCCTGGCTGGTGCTGGCCCTGGAGCGGCACCTGGAGGCCCAGGCCCCGCAGCGGCCGAAAGACCTGCCGCTGGTGGCCCCGGAGAGACAAGACATTGATGCCGGGAATTGACCGGCGAGCCGCCAGCGTTAGCCGGCAGTTAGAGAGCGAGCCGGGAGCGTCAGCTCCCGGAGGCGGCAGGGCCGCAGCCACTGGGAGCTTCCGCTCCAGTGCAAGAAAACAGATCACGGCGAGCCAGGAGCGTTCGCTCCCGGAGGGGGGAGCATGGAGGCTTGGGGGGATACAGAGCCCCGCACGTCAGTGCGGGGAGAGAAACGGCAAATCGACTTGCGTCTTGCGCGGGTGCGGCTTGCGCAAGGTGCTTCCGCACCCGGCGGGAACAAAACGTGTTTGTGGAAAACAACGCGCAAAGTGGACCAGCGGCTCACCAGGAGGTTCGCCCTCCCGGAGCTTCCGCTCCGATGCAAGAAAAAGCTGGCACCCGGCGAGCCCCCGGCTTTAGCCGGGGGAGAAAGATCGGCAAACCGGCGTTTTGTTTGGCTCTCCCCGGGCTAAAGCCCGGGGCTCGCCAGACGAGAATCCGTTTCTTAATTTTGATCTGGAAATGCTTCGCTTTGTCCTAGCACGCTAAACACGCACAAAGCCCGGGGCTTGCCCCGTGTCCGGCTTGTGAGGTTCCCATGGCCGCGATGAACCGATGAACACACTGCCACAAGACCGACTGTCCGTAATGCCTGGGCGGCAAAGCCGCTTGGGCGGCTTCTTCGCATGGCCCGTTCCGGCTCGGACCCTGGGTAAAGCGGCCCTGGGCTGGTGCTTGGTGCTGCTGGTGCTGTCTGCAGCAAGGGCCCAGCAAGAGCAAGCTCAATCTCCCCCCCCGCTACAACAGGCCCGGCGGCTCTGGCTCACCGGACGCTACGAGCAGGCCCAAGAGCAGTACCGGAAGCTCCTGGCCCGGGAAGGCGATCCGGCGGCCGTGGGCCTGGCCCGCGTGCTGCTGGCCACCGGCAAGCGTAACCAGGCCCTGAAGCTCCTCGGGCAGCGCGCCGCGGCAAGCAAAAGCGCCCCGCTGCACGCGCTGTTGGGCCGGATTCATCTGGACCGGGGCGATTGGGACGCCGCGGAAAAAGCTCTCCGGCGGGCGTTGCAACTTAAGCCGGACTGCCTGCCGGCGCTTTGGTTTCAAAGCCAGTTGCACCTGCTGCGCGGCCAACTGGACCAGGCGGCCCAAATCTATCGCACCATGGTGCAACACTACCTGGACCACCAGGAACAGCTTTCGGCCGAGGAGCTGCTCTACGTGGCCTTGGCCGGGGCACAGCACGCCCGTTGGAACAAGCTCCACGACCAGTTCAGCTTTCTGGTCAATGAGCTGCTGCCGGATGTGCTCCGGCAGGAGCCCAGCGACTATCGGGCATGGCTTCTCTCCGGACAGCTGTTTCTGGAAAAATACAACCGGGCCGAGGCGCTGCGCAGCCTGCAAAACGCGCTGAAGATCAACCCTCGGGCCCCCGAGGTGCTGGCCGCACTGGCCGAGCTTGCGCTGCAAAGTTATCAACTGGACCCAGCGCGCCTCTACCTGCGGCGTGCCCAGCAGATCAACCCCGAGCTGGTGGCTGTGCACCGCTTGTGGTGCGACTGGCACGTGGCCAACTTCGACCTGAAAGCGGCCCAAAAGGCTGTCGAGCGTGCATTGCGGCTCAACCCGCACGATCCAGAAGCCTTGGGCCGGAGCGTGGCCTTGTGGGTGCTTCGGCACGGAATGCCCCAGGGCGAGGCATGGGCGGACTCTCTGCTGGTGAAGCAACTGGCCCAGGTGGAAGCCCGCTGCCCGCGGCCCGGGCGGTTCTACTACGCGGCCGGGGTGCTGCTTTCCCGCAGCAACCAGCTCGACGCGGCGGCGTTTTTCCTGCGTCGGGCGGCCGAGGCGGTGCCGCAGATGCCCGGTCCCGAAGCCGAGCTGGGGCTGCTGCTGATGCGGCTGGGGGATGAGGCCGAGGCCGCTCCGCTTTTGCGTCGGGCGTTTGAGCGCGACCCGTTCCACGTGCGCGTCAGCAACATGCTCCAGGTGCTCGACCTGCTGGCAGGCTACGCCACGCTGGAGACGGAGCATTTTGTGATCCGGTTTGACCGCGGGCAGGACGAGCTGCTGGCCCGGGCCGCCGCCCAGGTACTGGAAGAGGAAGTCTATCCCGAACTGTGCCGCCAGTTGGGCTACGAGCCGCAGGGAAAGACGCTCTACGAGATTTTCAGCCGCCACGGGGGCACCTCGGGCCACCAGTGGTTCAGCGCCCGCACCGTGGGCCTGCCCTATGTGGGCACGGTGGGGGCTTGCACCGGTGGGATGGTGGCCCTGGTCTCGCCGCAGGATACGCCTGAGCCGTTCAACTGGGGCCGGGTGGTGCGGCACGAGTTCGTGCATGTGCTCAACTTGCAGCAGACGCGGTTCC
>JALSGI010000106.1 GCA_026982835.1 Planctomycetota bacterium
GCGTGGAGGCGTGAAGGCTTGGAGGCGTGGGGGCTTGGAGGGGATGGAGGAGCCCCGCACGTTAGTGCGGGGAGAGACGGAGTCGGCTTGCGCTGTGCGGCTTGCGGCTTGCGCCGGAGCTGCCGCTCCGCAGCAAGAACCAGCGCTAATTCTTGCAACCGGCGAGCCGCCGACTTCAGTCGGCGGAGGGCGTGGAGGCTTGGGGGCGCAGCGAGCCGCGGGCGTAAGCCCGCGGTTGAGCGGCGAGCCGCCAGCTTCAGCTGGCGGAGAAATACGACGAGCCTCCGGCTCCAAGCCGGGGCTCACCAGTTCGTGCTGTTTACCGGGAAAGACTTCACGGCGTAAACCCCCGGTAGCCGCTCCAGCGTTTGGGCGGGCCAAACACCCGCAGCAGCTCCTCCTTGGAACACGGGATGCCTAACAGCCCGTTGAAAAACACAAGTTTGGGAGGGCGAGGCTCCTGCCGAGCCGTTTTTTCAGAAAATACGGCTAGTCCTGTTACGCGATTCCGCATTGAGGAACATTCTTCAACGGGCTGCTAAATAACTCCACACCCATCTGGAAGCGAGGGGCAATTGCTCTGGAAACAAAAACATGGCTTGGTGTAGGGTGCGCGGTTGTTTTTTCCTAAAACCCTTTTGCCGGTACTTTCCAGGATTTGGCCTTCAAAAAGACGCCCCTTTCGGGACATCATCTGGGCCGGTTGTAGTCCAGAAGAGATGTTCGAAAGGGGAGCGTCATGGACGATGCTAAGCGATTGTGGCAGTGGTGGCAACTTTTGTTGAACGTGTTTCGACCCGTTTTTTGGGGCTCTCGGCCCAGGAGGTGCTGGAAGTGTTTTGTGCCCGCTTTCGGCAGGAGGACGGCTTCCGCGATCACAAGCAACGCCTGGGCATGGAACAGTGCCGTGCCTGGACCAAGGAACCGATCCTGCGCACCTATCAGGGGTGCGGCTGATAATTTTGTGGCGGCTTTCAGGCGGCCTGGCGGATGAAGCTGGTCCAAAGGTGCTCAAATGTCCCATCCAACAGCGCCGCACGCAGGCTCAACACGGCCTCGGCCCGGCGTTTTCGCC
The DNA here is from genome assembly GCA_026982835.1 of Planctomycetota bacterium. Classification (GTDB taxonomy): domain Bacteria; phylum Planctomycetota; class Planctomycetia; order Pirellulales; family S012-138; genus S012-138. The sequence goes on from JALSGI010000106.1 coordinate 1,076, forward strand.
AGTTGCGCATCCCCGACCCCTTACACCGCGCCCCCACCAGGTGCTTGCACGTCCCCTCCACCGCGCCGCTGCCCACCGGCAAGCCCATCGCCCGACGGCGCGGATAGTCCAAACGCCTCGAGTTGTGACGTATATATACGGCCAATCTCCGCAGCGCCTCTTGCTTTCTCCAACTCCCAAAGCCGCCGCTCTTTGCTCAACCGCATGCCGAAATCCTCAAGTAAAAACTTTTGTACCTGTTTCTCGGGCATCCAGGCCATCAGGCGTACGTGTTTAGTCAGCTAGCGCATGACTTGGTTTGGCGCTTCCATGATAGGAGAGAAAAAGCGTTTATTCTTGCAACCGGCGAGCCGCCAGCTTCAGCTGGCGGAGGAGAATAACCAAAAGCACTTATCCGGCTCTCCCCGGGCACCAAGCCAGGGGCTCGCCGGACACGTTATCTCACACCGGGGGCGAGCCGCCGGCGTTAGCCGGCGGTTGGCCGGCGTAGCAACGACCACAAACCGTATCAACCGCGTGCTCACGCACGCGGTTCGCCGGACAAAAATCAACTCTTTTGCTCTGGGAGCGCTTCATCTTGTGCTTGCACGCTAAACACGTACGAACTGTTGGGCATCAGCCCAACCCAGCCGGGGACTCCTTCGTAGTCAGCTGGCGCACCGGATGATTTTCACAACCCCGGGGTTACCAAGGACTTACGCCGCCAAGGATGGGGAAGTTTGGTCTAAAAAATCCATGTGTTCTTGAAGATAGAGGGGCTCGGACAATTTTTCGGATAAAGTGCAAACGTTCTATTCTATCTACCCGGCGGCATCTCCCAATCCAGGCAACGCTGCACGGCCCGACGCCAGCACCCCAGGCGGCGAGAGCGTTCATCCGGGGACATCTGGGGCCGAAACTCCCGATCCAAGGCCCAGTGGCGACGCAGGTCGTCCAAAGACTCCCAAACCCCCACGGCCAGCCCGGCTAGATAAGCCGCACCCAAGGCCGTGGTTTCGGCCACCTGGGGCCTGCGCACCGGCACCCCAAGCAGATCGGCCTGGAACTGCATCAACAGGTCGTTGGCCGCCGCCCCGCCGTCCACCTTCAAGGCCGAAAGCTCCAGCCCCGCATCCTGTTGCATGGCCTCTACCAGCTCAGCCGACTGGAAAGCGATCGACTCCAGGGCGGCCCGGGCCACGTGCCCCGCCGTGGTGCCACGCGTCAGGCCGATAAGCAGTCCTCGGGCATAGGGGTCCCAGTACGGGGCTCCCAGTCCCACGAAGGCCGGCACCAGATAGACTCCGCCGGAGTCGGGCACGCTGCGGGCCAGAGACTCCACGGCCTGCGATGAGTCGATCAACCCCAACCCGTCGCGCAGCCACTGCACCACCGCCCCGGCCACGAACACGGCCCCTTCCAGGCAGTAGGTGGTTTGCCCGCCCAACTGCCAGCCGACCGTGGTGAGCAGATTGTTTTGCGAAGCGACCGGCTGCGTGCCCGTGTTGAGCAGCATGAAGCACCCGGTGCCGTAGGTGTTCTTGGCCTCCCCCGGCTCGAAACATCCCTGGCCGAAGGTAGCCGCCTGCTGGTCCCCGGCGCAAGCCGCCAGCGGAATCGGGCAGCCGAACCACTGCGGATCGCACTCCCCATAGACGCAACTGCTGGCCCTCACCTCCGGCAGCATGGCCCGGGGCACGTCCAGCACCTCCAGCAGCTCCTCGTCCCACTGCAGCGTGTGGATGTTGAACAGCAGCGTGCGGGAAGCGTTGCTGGGATCGGTCACGTGCAGCCGACCGCCGCTTAACCGCCAGAGCAGGAAGGTATCCACGGTGCCAAAGAGCACCTCGCCCCGGGCGGCCCGCTTGCGCAGTCCCGGCACGGTGTCCAGCAGATGCTTGATCTTGGTGCCGGAGAAGTACGGATCGAGCAGCAACCCGGTCTTGTGGCGAAACAGCTCCTCCAGCCCTTGCCGCTTGAGCTGTTCGCACACGGGGGCCGACACCCGACTTTGCCACACCACGACCGGGGCCACCGCTCGGCCCGAGTCCCGCTCCCACAGCACAGTGGTTTCCCGCTGGTTGGTCAGCCCCAGAGCGACCACCTGCTGCGGCTCTACCCCGGCCCGGCGCAGGGCCTGGCGGGCGGTTTGCAGTTGGCTGTCCCAGATGTCCTCCGGATCGTGCTCCACGTGGCCCGGCCGCGGCAGAATCTGCCGGAACTCTTGCTGGGCGGCGGCCACGGGCTGCCCGTGCCGATCAAACACAATGGCCCGGCTGGAGGTGGTCCCCTGGTCCAGGGCCAGGATGAACTGGGACATGTCGCTGTTCCTTCAAGCAAGGCGGACATCAAGCAGCCCGTTGAAAAACGCACTTTGGCCAGCCCCCGGCTTCAGCCGGGAGAAGGCGAGGTCACGGACGAGTCGCTTTTTTGGGACTTGCGGCAAATCCCAAAAGGAGTTTCGGCTTCAAGGGGACTTTTTCAACGGACGGCTAGCATTTTCGCGTTTGGCAGAGAACCCATCGTACCAGAGAAGCGCCGCCTTTGGGGACTTTCTTCCAGGGCAAGCCTTTTCTGGTCGTCTCTTTGGGAAAGGAGCCCTGAAAGGGCGATTCAGGAACGAGCACCCCCAGGAAGCGAGCGAGCCTGCTCGTACTGTTGATCGAAACATCCGCGCAGAAGCGGGAGATCGCCACAAGCTGCTCACCCGGCAACACCACCACGCCCAAAACATCCGCGCAGAAGCGGGAGATCGGCTTGTTCTTGGATGCGAGCTCTGCTGGCCAAAGGGAGAGAACCCTCCGCCCGGGAGGCTTTCCCCGCACGGAGAGATTTGCCTGGCCCAGGCACTTACGTTCACCCCATCCAGCGGAAGTGCATGGGAATCGAACCCACCGGCGCAAGTGCCATATCCAAACGACTTACGAAAACTGCTCCCAGGCCGAAGGTGCGCCATCGGGTGCGCGCCGTGCAATTTTCGCCCCCGAAGCACCCCCCGGGGCCGATCTGCGGGGGCTGCTTGCCCAGGCGGCCGAACTGCTCCAAGGGGCCGGGCAAGCCGATCTGGCCGATCTGGTGCGGCTGTGGCCTGCCCTGGGCCAAGAGGTGCAGCAAGAGGTGCTGGAGCTTGTCTGGCAAGCCGTGGCGGCCCCGGGGCGGTAAAAAGCCGACCGGGGCTTGGGGGGCGTGGAGGCTTGGAGGGCAAGCTGGCCAAGTCCCAACTGCACTGGGACAACCATCTGGTGCGCAGTGGCGTGTCGCAGTGTCGCAGCAGGCGTAAGTGCTTACCTTGTGGTGGTTTATCTGGGACAACCCCAAAATGTCGCAGATTGTCCTAGTGTCGCAGTTAGAGGATAGGCGCTTTGGGGGATATGGTGAAACCCAAGCTGGCCTTTCACTTTGCTGGCGGCCTTAGCCGGGGCGGTCTGGGAAGAGAACCGGGACACGGTTTCTGGTGTCCCGGTGTCGCGGTAGCCCTAAGTGCTTTTCTATTGGGAACTTAACCGGGACAACCCCCGAATGTCCCGGTTTGTCCCGCTGTCGCGGTTGGCAACTCCACTGGGCGCCCCCCCTCCGGTTGCCCACTTGCCCGGTCGGAGAGCGATTCTCGTAACCCACCCTACGGAAGCAGCTTACGATAACCTTCACTGGGAAAACGGGGCATTTTCCCGGTGCCGCCCGCTTTCCCACTGCTCCAGGACGCCCAGAATCGCCCTCTACGGCCCGTTTGGCCCGGGACGGCCAATCACACCACCCAAGCCCAAGTGGCCCTGGAGCGGCCAATCTGGCAAGTCGCAACACCGGGGAGGGGGTGAAAAATCTCAACACCGGACCGGCGACCGGCAGCCTGCAAGGGCGTGCAAACGGCCGCGAAAATCCCAGGGGGGGTGTCGCGAAACCCACCTTTTTTTAAGAGCTTGTCATCTAAGGGGTTGAGTAAACACAAGCTGCGCAGAATTGGTTCGTTTACCCCCTTTTCCTGACGTCTTAGGGTTTCGGTAATGCCGTGTTGGTACCCGTTTGAATTGGATTCCACTCTGCCCGTGCTTCAGAAAAGCCGCTTAGCGGGTTACCGTCATTTCGTACACTGCTTTAGACTCTGGCAGAATGAAGGCGTATTATCTAGAATACAGTCCTTGAGATGGAGATACTATCCATCCGCCTTCTCAGGTGAGAGGAAAGTCCTATGGTTAGGACCAAGGCGGACCCTTTCCTGTCTGCGAAAAAGCGTTTTGAGAAGAAAAGTCGCGAGTGGGCGAAGCTACTACTCCCTTCGGGGAAAGAGCCATTTTCTTTCCGTGTTCGCCGCTTTGTGGCATTTGTCTGCTGGTACAAAGAGGCCGCCCACCAGGCCTGGCTTCTGGGCGAAGCCCCTCTTGATCTTGATTCGAATGCGGCTATCGTGTTCCGCAATCCGGCCATTGAGGTGATGGTTCAGGAATACGATTCCCAGTTGAGGAAAAAACTCGATGAGGCCTATGCTATCTTGGTTGCCACGGCGGGGAACAGTTCGGCCTGGGCCGTACACAGAACCCTGGACCTGCTCCGCGAACTGAAGTCCTCGTTTGCCGAC
>JALSGI010000107.1 GCA_026982835.1 Planctomycetota bacterium
GTCGCAGCCGGGCCAGGGAATGAGACGCTTCCGCCGCGCGGTGGTACCGGGTCACGCGGGCATAGACGCTTTCGCGGATCACCTCCCCGGGCAGGAGGAACATCCGCACGTCGGTTGCAAGCACGCGGGGCACCGGCGAAGTCTTTTCCAGCATCTGGCACACAGGCAGCCAGGGCACGTGGGCGGCCAGATATTGTTGCCGGTCCTGCCAGCCGCACGCGGCGGCCCAGGTGCGGCTCGCCTTGCGGGCGGCTCCGCCCAGGGCGTCGGCCGTGGCCACCGCCAGCACCAGCACCGCCATCCCACGCACAGCGTGCGAAGCGCCACGGAACCGCACAAGCACGCCCATGCACAAAACCACGGCGGCCGGAACCGCCGGCAGCAAAAAACGCACATTCTGCCGCAGCAAGAACCACGCCACCAGAGAAACACCCAGGAACCAAAGCAGGCGCTTTTCCTCCTGCCCCAGCCGCACCAGCGCCAGCCCCGGCAACAGGGCCAAAAACAGCACCCCCAGCCGGTGCCCACGCCCCCCAAAACGCTCCGGCCAAAACGTCACCTGCCATGGGAAAGTGACCGCAGCGGCCAGCGTCGGCGGCAGGGGCGTTTTGTCCCGCAGCGGCGGGGGCGAGGGCGAGCCGCCCAGGCGCTGGGCCAGAAGCGGATAAACCGGATCCCCCCGATACCACGCCGCCCGGGCATACCAGAATCCTCCGGCCAGCGCGGCCACCAGCAGCACCCCGGCGCCCCGGCGAACTGCCAGGAATCGCCGCTGAGCCGTCAAGAGGCGCATTCCCATCACGGCTCCCAGGCCCAGTAGCGGCAGGGCCGCAGCGTACTTGATCCCCAAGGCTCCGGCTGCGGCCAGGCCTGTGGCTACGATCCATCCCCGGGAGCCGTCTTCCCGTTCCGCGTGGAGCCATCCGGCCAGGGCCAGCGTGGCGTACAGGGCCAGCGGCAGATCATTCAGCGGCACGGTCATCTGGTTGCCCACCCCCGGCACCAGCAGCACCAGGGCTGCAGCCCCGGGAGCCCATCGGCAGCCTAGCACCAGCTGACCCAAGTGCCAGGCGGCCCCCGCCAGCAGCAACCCGCAGCTCCAATGCACCAGCGCAGCGGTGGCCGGCGGCCCCAGTGCCAGCGCCCAGGCGTACCACAACTGCACCACCAGCGGATAGGTGATGTTGTCGTCCCAGGGGGAGTAGAACAGTCGGCCTTGTGCCAGGAATCGCCGGGCCAGGTTGAGGTGATAGCACAGGGCGTCGCCCGCCGTGGGCGGAGCCAGCGCGGCCACCAGCGTCATGCCCGCCGTGGCCGCAGCGGCCGTGGCCAGGGCCCAGTGGAACACGCGCACCGGCCGATCCCCTCCGGCCGGATCGGCTAGGGGCTCGGGGGGCGGCGCCGGAGCCCGTTTTAACCCCGGAGGCGTTTTTTCGACCGGCAGGTGGTTCTTCCGGCTGCTTGCTTGTAGATCTGTGGCAAGAAAGAATACGCCTCCTGCCGCGGCGGCGAAGCTCAAGGGGGCCAGCACCTCCGGCCTCAACAAGCCCAACAGTCCCAACACCACCAGCCCCCCCGACCAGGCCAGCCAGCCCAAGGCCAGGCTCCAGCACCAGCGCGGCACTCCCCGGAGGGTGTCCAACCGCAGCACGCGCAGCATCAGCCACCCGGGGGCATGCCCCGCCAGCACGAGCACCAACCAGGCCGCCAGACTCTGCAGGGAAACGAGCATCCTTGCCCTTGGCTTGGCCAGTTCAAGGGGCCACGGCCCAGGCAAGCAGGCGGACCAGATACGCCAGGCTCACGCCCGCTGCCCACAGGGCCCAAACCCACCCCGGCCATCGCCCCAGCAGGGACGACGAGTCCCCTGCGGACGGTCTCGCCCCGGGGATTTTTTTCGCAACTTGGCTCCGGGGCGGGGCGTCCAGCAGGGGCCAGGAGACCGTGGCCGAGCGACGCGGTGCCGGGGCGATCATGGGCCGTGGTTCCCCCCAGGGCACGAGGAAGGGTTCTCTTCCCGGAAAGGGGAAATGTACGAAAAACCCGTTCCCCGGGCGAGTTGGCCTCGTGTCGGCCAGCCAGCACTGCTGGCACTCCCTTGGCCAAAAAAACGCCGGCGATTCGCTTGCAGCGAACCGCCGGCGGGCAAGGCTCTCTACCGGCCGCTTACGGCTTGATGCGGAACTGGGGCTGCTTGGGCGGTTGCGGCGGCTTGATCTCCAGCAGCTCGATCTCGAAGATCAGCGTGGCGTTGGGCGGCAGCCCCGGCGGAGGATTTTCGCCGTAGGCCAGCTCGGCGGGAATGAACACCTTGTACTTGGCCCCCACGTTCATCTGCTGCACCGCTTCGCTCCAGCCCTTGATTACCCGGTTCAGCGGGAACGTGGCCGGTTGCTTGCGCTCGTAGCTGCTATCGAACACCGTGCCGTCGATCAGCGTGCCGTGGTAGTGGACGGTGACGGTGTCGGTGGCCTTGGGCTTGGGCCCCTTGCCTTCCTTGATTACCTGGTACTGCACGCCGCTGGGCAGCACCTTCACGCCCGGCTTCTTGGCATTGGCTGCCAGAAACTCTTGACCTTTTTTCTTGTTCATTTCGGCTTGGGCCTTTCGTTTGGCGAGGAGTTGTTTGACGAACGCCTGGAGCACCGCTTGGGTTTTTTCCTTGGGGATGCGGGACTTTTTCCCCTCCAGCACGTCGGTCAGCCCCAGCAGCAACGCTTCGGCGTCGATGTCGAACCCCCGCTGCTTCATCGATTCGCCGATGTCCCGACCAAACAAGTAGCTGGCCTGCTGCTTGACGCTTTGCAGCTTGGGATCCTGAGCGGGTTGCTTGGACTGCTTGGGGGGCTGGGCCTGCTGGGCCAACGCCATCGCCGGAAACACCATCAGGGCCGCCAAGGCTACCGGGAACCAACGCATGAGACCAATCCTCGACTCTCGGTGAAACGAAAAGGGGAAACTCCGCTCTGGATACCGAAGCGACGGCCTCGGGGCGGAAAAACCGTAAGGGTTCATTCTGACATCCCCGGCCGCGGGTGAGAACAGCAGTTGCCCCCGGAAAAGAAAAAACGGCCGATACGTTTTTTGCTTCAGCCAGCCGCGGGCACCAGCACGCGGTTGTTTACAAAACGACAGCGAATGTCGCTTTGCCGTTCTCTCCCCCCGCTTACGCGGGGGGCTCTTGGGCTCTCCGCCGACTGAACTCGGCGGCTCGCCCCCCCTCCAAGCCCCCAAGCCTCCAAGCCCCCAACCCTCCCCCCGCTTACGCGGGGGGCTCTTGGCCGTGCGAGTTAACGCTTGTTTCCCGCCCGGTGCGGAAGCACTGCCCCCAAGCCTCCAAGCCCCCAAGCCCTCCGGGAGCTGAAGCTCCCGGCTCGCCCACGACCCAAGACCCCGCAAGCCCTAGTCCCGCAGACGCACCAACACCGTGTCGCCTTCCACCTTCACCTCGTGGGCCGCGGTCGGTTCGGTGGCCGGCATGGTCAGCGCCTCTCCGGTACGGATGTCGAATCGGGCTCCATGCCGCGGGCAGATGATGTGATAGCCTTCAAGCTGCCCTTCGGCCAGCGGCCCCCCGTCGTGCGTGCACACGTCGTCCAGGGCGTAGAACCGCCCGCCCACGTGAAACACCGCCACCAGCCGATCGTCCACTTCCACCAGTTTCTTGCCCGGGTCGGGAATCTCCGACACCTTGGCCACAGGCACAAACTCTGCCACGACTGAGGTCTCCTTGGCTGGCTAGCAGATTGCTCGTTGCTTTGGCCCAGTTACACGCCGACTCGATGCCGCATCTGGACGCTGATTCTCTCACTGTGCGGCAGCTCCGGCGAGCCGGGAGCTTCCGCTCCACGGCAAGAACAAACGCTCATTCTCGCAACAGCGAGCCGCCAGCTTCAGCTGGCGGAGAAAAGTAACGCAATGCGCTTCTTCGGCTCTCCCCGGACTGAAGTCCGGGGCTCGCCGAACAAAAATCGACACTTTTTTGCTCTCAACACTTCGTCTTGTGCTTGCACACCAAACACCTACGAAGCCAGCGGCTCGCCATCCCTCCAAGCCCCCAGGCCCTCACCCCCTACGCATAATACCGCACGCGGCGGCGGATGGCCGCACCCAGGGCCTCGGCCACGCTGGGAATCGGGATGCGGTCGAACACCTGCTGGAAAAACCCCGTGACGATCACCCGGCTGGCCTCGGCACGGCTTAAGCCCCGGGTCTGGGCGTAGAAGATCTGCTCCTGGTCCACGTGGCCGGTGGTCGATCCGTGCGTGCAAATCACATCATCGGCTTCGATCTCCAGCCCGGGGATGCTGTCGGCCCGGGCATGGTCGGAGAGCATCAGGTTGTCGTTCCGCTGGTAGCCGTTGGTCTTCACCGCGCCGGAATCCACGCGGATCATCCCTCGCCAGACGATGCGGGCGTGGTCCTGCAAGGCTCCCTTGTAAAGCAGGTCGCTGGTGCAGCCGGGCACCTGGTGATGTTGCAGCGTGTGGTAGGAAAGATGCTGGCGATCCTCGGTGAACATCACGCCGTTGACCTGGGCCTGGGCCCCCTGCCCGGCCAGCGCCACGTGCTGATTCACCTTGGCCAGCCGGGCCCCAAGAGCGCCGATGGTCCACTGCACCTGGGCCTGCTGCTGCAACACGGCCCGATGGTGGGCAAAGTGCCACACCCGTTTCGACCAGTTTTGCAGACTCACCAGCCGCAGTGCGGCCCCGGGCCCCAGCAGCACCTCGATGGCCCCGCAGTGCAGTCCCCCTTGCTCGCCTCCGGCCATTTCCAAAAGCAGCGTGGCCTGCGCCCCGGCCTCCAGCACCACCAACAGGTGGCCGAAGTCTGAGGCGTTCGGCTGCTGGAGGGTGTTGAACACGTGGAACGCCTCCTCCACCTGCACCTCTTGCGGCACGTAAAGCAGCGTGCCGGCGGACCAAAAGGCCCCGTGCAACGCGGCAAAGCGGTCATAGCCCAGATCGACCACCTGCCCGTAGTGGCGCTGGACCCGCTCCGGGTGTTCTCCGGCCAGTTGCCCCAGGGGACCAAAAAGCACGCCGCGGGAGGCCGCCTCGGGAGCCAGCTCGTGCCGCAGCAGGCGACCGTCGGCTGTGACTACTTGCCCGGCGATTTGCACCCCTTGGGTCAAAAGCGGCTGGGCCGCGGTGTTTCCGGTGGCGGGCTGCCCGGGCAGGGCAAACCGCTCCAGGTGGAAGGTGCGCAGATCGGTCCGTCTCCATTCCTCTTCGTCGCGGCCGGGCCAGGGGGTCTGCTGGAACTGCTCGAAGCACCCGCGGCGTTTTCGCAGCAGCCACTCCGGCTCCTGGAGCGAAGCGAGGAACTGCTCGAACGCTTGGGCATCCCAAGTGGTGGTTGCGGTGGTTCCGCTCATGGTTTTCTCTTGGCAGGAAAACAGGCCGCCGGCTTGCAAGGCCGGCGGCTCGCCGTTGGTGTTGTTGTGTCTGTTCCGGAGTGGGCGTGGCAACTTGACGATTGGTAGCTTACGCTAGCGAGCCCCGGACTTTAGTCCGGGGAGAATACCAATTCGCAATTGCTTAACATTTCTCCGCCAGCTGAAGCTGGCGGAGAAGGTCAACACACAGGTGTTTCTTCGGCTCTCCCCGGACTGAAGTCCGGG
>JALSGI010000108.1 GCA_026982835.1 Planctomycetota bacterium
CTCTAGCAGCCGAGGCGCATCCGGCAGGAACGGCTCCGTGCGAGACGATCCTCCAATCCAACAAGCACTCAACTCATTCCACGGCACAGGGAGCACCCGAGGAACCATGAACACATCTTCCACCTACCCGAGTCGAGGAGATGCCATGAGGCCCCATCGTCTTGCCCGCAAAGGCTGGATCCCCCTGGCCACCGCCGGCCTGCTGGCCGCCGGGGTGTTGACCGAGACGATTCACGCTGCAGTGGGGACCAGCCGCTGGCTGGTAGCAGTGCAAGGGTTGCACCAGGCGGCCCCGGCACAGTCCGCTCCCACACGCTCCACCATCCTGCGGCGGTTGCCTCCCCCTGCGGAAAGCACCCCGGGGGGGCCGCAAAGGGGTGGCCCGCTCCCGCAGGCCGCTTCGACCGCCCGGCTCCAGCAAGCCCAAGGGCTGCTGCTGGAGGCCCGCAAGGCCCTCTCCGTGGGCGACGTGCGTCGGGCCGAGCAGCTGGTGCAGCAAGCCCGCAGCTTGCAGGTGAGCTTCCCCCCGCTGGGCGATCACCCGGATCGGGTGCAGCAAGCCATCAACACTTACCGGCAGCTGCGTCAGCTGGCCGCCGGCAGCGGCAACTCCCAAGCCTATCGGCGGCAACAGGCCCAGTTCCTGCTGGATCAGGCCGTGTGGTTGCTTCGGTCCGGCGCGTTGGACGACGCGGAGCGGCTGGCCCGCGACGCCCAGCGGCTGGGGCTGAGCTACAGCCCCTATGAGACCAGCCCCCAGGTGGTGCTCCGCCAGGTGGAGCAGGCCCGCCGCGGCGGCTCGCGGTTGCGGATCGCCACGGCCCCGCTGTCGCCCGAGGTGGCCCAAAAGAAACAGCAAGTCCAGCGCCTGCTGGCCCAAGCCCGCCAGGCCATCCGCCAGCGCCACTGGCAACAAGCCGCGGCGCTGGTGTCGCAGGCCGAAAGGCTGGGAGTGCCCCAGGAGGCTTACGGTCCCCGCGACGACCGCCCCGAGTCGGTTCGCCGGGCGCTGACCCAAGCTATGCAAAGCCGCCCGGGGACCGCCTGGCCGGCTGCGGCGCTGACTCCTTCGGGTGGCCCCACCGATCCGCGGACGTTGTTCCTGCAGGCCGAAGCCGCGCTGCAGCAAGGCAAAAACGACCTTGCCCGGCGGCTCTACCTGGCCGCGGAAAAGCAGCAACATCGGCTCCCCCCGGCTATGCGGCAGCAGCTTCAGGGGCGCCTGGCCTACCTGGGACGGAACAACCCGCAAGAACTGAACCAGCTCACCCAGCAGCAGGCGCTGCTGCGCAAGCAGGTTTCGGCACAACTGGCCGACGCCCAGCGCCGCGCCCGCCAGATGCGCCAGCAGGACCCTCGCCAGGCCCTGGTGGTGCTGGAAGAGGCCCGCGTCATGGTCCAAAACTCCCCACTGGACCCGGCGGCCAAGCAGCAACTGCTGTACCGGGTGGATGGGGACATTCGCCAGCTACGGCAATACATTGCCGAGAACGCCCCGCTGATCGAGCTTCAGGACCAGAACCGCCGCGTCAAGGAGGAGATTCTGCGGCAGCGGCGTCATCGGGTCGAGGTGCAGCAGCGGCTGGCCGAGCTGGTGGATGAGTACAACCGTCTGATGGACCAGCAGCGGTTTGCCGAGGCGGAGCTGGTGGCCCAAAAGGCCGAAGAGCTGGCTCCCAACGAGCCGATCGTGCGGCAGTTGAAGTGGCAAAGCCGGTTCGTCCGCCGCCTGGCCGAAAACGACGCCCTCCGGGACCAGGCCGAAGTGGGCTTTGTCAACGCCTTGGCCTCGGTGCAGGAGGCGGCCATTCCCGTGGACGACCGGCTGCCGATCCAGTTCCCTACCACCTGGGAGGAGCTGACCCGCCGCCGCAAGCCGTTCCGCGGTGGGCGGCAGCGCAGTGCCAAGGAACTGGAGATCGAGCAGAAGCTCCGCACGCCGGTTTCGCTGCGGTTCCGCGAAACGCCGCTACACGAGGTGATCGACTACCTGAGCCGGCTGACCGACGTGAACATCCACCTGGACCCGCAAGGTCTGGCCGAAGAAGGCGTCAACCCCGACGTGCCCATCACCATCGAACTGAACTCCGAAATCCAGCTCAAAAGCGCGTTGAACCTGATCCTGGAGCCGCTGCACCTGGGCTACGTGATCAAGGACGAAGTGCTCAAGATCACCAGCGAGCGGGCCCGCAGCGGCGAGGTCTATACGGTGATCTACGACGTGGCCGATCTGGTGGTGCCGATCCCCAACTTCGTGCCGGACCCCAACTCCGGGCTGGCTGGGGCCATCCGCACGGCTTACCAGAACGCGATGTTCCCGCTAGCCTCGTCCCGGGCGGCCCCGGTGTCGCTGGTGGCCAACAAGGACGGCTCGCCCACTACCAGTGCCGTGGTGGACAAGGCGGTGCTGGCCCAGTTGGCCGCACCCGGAGGAGCCGGCGGCGGGATGCCCGACCTGGGCGGCGGCACCGCCCCCTTGCCCAGCGGCCCCGGAGGAGCCAACAACGGCGCCCAGCCCGACTTCGACAGCCTCATCCAGCTGATCACCTCCACCGTGGCCCCGGATTCCTGGGCCGAGAACGGGGGTCCGGGCACGATCGGGCCGTTTGAGGGGAACTTCTCGCTGGTGATCAGCCAGACCGAGGAGGTGCACCAGCAGATCGAGGACCTGCTCAACCAGCTGCGGCGGTTGATGGACTTGCAGGTGACCATCGAGGTGCGGTTCATCACCCTCAACGACAACTTCTTCGAGCGGATCGGCGTGGATTTCGACTTCGACATCGACGACGACATCGACCGCCCCTTCCAGGTGTTCGGCCGCCCACAGGATCGCCCCACCCCCTTCGTGCCCGCAGACCAGCTGGGGATCGCCTCGGGCAACCCGCCCCGGAACGTGGAAGACCGCGACCACGGCCCCAGCGTCATGGTGGGTATGTCCGCCCCGGGCCTGTTCTCGGCTGACCTGGACATCCCCGTGCAACAGGGGAGCTTCCAGCTGGCCGTGCCGCAATTCGGCGGCTTCCAGCCGGGGGCCGGGGCCCAGGTGGGCTTTGCCATCTTGAGCGACCTGGAAGCGTTCTTCTTCATCGAGGCTTCCCAGGGCGACCGCCGCAGCAACGTGCTGCAAGCCCCCAAGGTCACGTTGATGAACGGCCAGTTCGCCACGGTCAACGACTTCACCTTCAGCCCCTTTGTGATCAGCGTGATCCCGGTGGTGGGCGACTTCGCCGTGGCCCAGCAGCCGGTCATCATGGTGCTCAACGAGGGGACGCAGCTGGCCGTGCAGGCGGCCGTCTCCCAGGATCGCCGCTTCGTGCGGCTCACCGTCATGCCCACTTTCAACACCATCGGGGACGTGCAGACCTTCACCTTCAACGGCTCGCAGAGCACCTCCACCACCTACGGTCCGGTGGGGGATGTGGTGCCGCTGCGGCCCACCCAGGTCACCTCGGCCCAGCAGGCCGTCACGGTGCAGTTGCCCAGCTTTGCCACCTTCAACATCTCCACCACGGTGAGCGTGCCCGACGGAGGCACGGTGCTGCTGGGCGGCATCAAGCGGCTGAGCGAAGGCCGCAACGAGTTCGGCGTGCCCATCCTGAGCAAGGTCCCCTATGTGAACCGCCTGTTCCGCAACGTGGGCATCGGCCGTGAAACCCAAAGCCTGCTGATGCTCGTCACCCCGCGGATCATCATCAACGAGGAAGAAGAACGCCTGCAAACCGGCGTGGGGCAACCGTAGCCCTGGCGGTGCTCCCCTTGGTGGGGGAAGAGCACCGGGCCAGAAAAACCTCCTGACTTGGCAAGTGGTGCCAGCCGCCTTGGTCCGCCTTGGGCCAAGGCGGTCTGTTTTGCTACGGCGGCCTAAGCGGGATGCTTCCGCATCCGGCCAACCCGCGGCTTCAGCCGCAGGAGGGCCTGGAGACGTGAAGGCCTGGGGGCTTGGAGGGATACAGAGCCCCGCACGTCAGTGCGGGGGGTCTTGGGTCGTGGGTCTTGGGTCTTGCAGCGGTGCTTTCGCACCAGGCAGGAAAAAGCGTGTTTTGTGGAAAACAATGTACCTGGTGGACTTGCTTTGATTCTTGCAACCGGCGAGCCGCCAGCTTCAGCTGGCGGAGGGCGTGGAGGTGTGGGGGCGTGGGGGGATGGCGAGCCGCCGGCGGTTGAACAGCGAGCCGGGAGCGTTAGCTCCCGGAGGCGGCAGGGCCGCCAGCCACTGGGAGCTTTCGCTCCGGTGCAAGAAAACAGATCACGGCGAGCCGGGAGCACGAGCTCCCGGTTGCTAAGCCAAAGCACATTTGCTGCCGTTTGGTGTGCTCACGCACGCGGCTCGCCGGTGCTTCCGCGCCGATGCAAGAAACGGCTTGCGCCGGAGCTTCCGCTCCGGAGGTCTTGGGTCGTGGGTCTTGGGTCTTGCAGCGGTGTTTCCGCACCAGGCAGGAAAAAGCGTGTTTTGTGGAAAACAATGTACCTGGTGGACTTGCTTTGATTCTTGCAACCGGCGAGCCGCCAGCTTCAGCTGGCGGAGGGCGTGGAGGTGTGGGGGCGTGGGCGGATGGCGAGCCGCCGACTTCAGTCGGCGGAGAAAATCGACATGCGTTTTTCTTGGCTCTCCCCGGACTGAGTACGTGTTTAGCGTGCCAGCATAAGACGGAGCGTTTCCAGAGCAAAAACGAGTCGATGCTTCTCCGGCGAGCCGCGTGCGTCAGCACGCGGTTGGCGAGCCCCACCAAAATACCTGCAAGGCGGCTCGCATGTCTTTACCAGTTTTCCCTGGGACGTCTTCAAAAAGGGCAAAAGTGGAGCTAAGGGGGCAACAGCGCATCTAGCCATCCTCGAAAATCCGGGTTGAGCTCCGCGAGCAACTGGAGCAGCACTTCCCAGACATCCGGGTCAATGGAAAACAGGGTGCGGCTGAAATCCTGTTGCGCATTTGGGCAAGATACAGAAAATAGGTCGTCATAGGTTTGCGTTTTATTTCTTTCCCCTATGACGACCTAAAGGAGTTTACCATGAGTGTAATCTCCCCCGCCGACCAAGAGCAACTGGTTGCCCAGTTCGTCGGAATGTTGAACAGCCTCTCCCACAGCCTGGAAGCC
>JALSGI010000109.1 GCA_026982835.1 Planctomycetota bacterium
GGCGCGGATGGTTTCGCTTTGTTCCAGGTCGGCGATGGTGCGGGCCACGCGGAGAATTTTGTCGTGGGCCCGGGCCGAAAGCCCCAACTGGTTCATCGCCGCCTGCAGCAGCCGCGAGGCTTGTTCTTCCAGCGGGCAGAACTGCCGCACTTGCCGGGGGGTCATCTGGGCGTTGTAGCGCGTGGCCGAGCGTTGGAATCGCCGGGCCTGGATTTGCCGGGCGGCTACGACTTGCCGGCGGATTTCCTGGCTGGCCGTGCCGGGCTTGCGTGAGGCCAGCTCCTGGTAAGGCACCGCGGGCACTTCCACGTGGATGTCGATCCGGTCCAGCAGTGGCCCGCTGATCCGGTTCACGTACCGCTCCACCTGCGGCGTGGAGCAGTGGCAGGCCCGGCGCGGGTCGTTGCGATAGCCGCAAGGGCAGGGGTTCATGGCCGCCACGAGCATGAAGTTGGCTGGGAAGGTGGTGGCCGCGTGCGCCCGGGAAATGGTCACTTGCCGATCCTCCAGCGGCTGCCGCAGCACTTCCAGCGTGCGGCGATTGAACTCCGGCAGCTCGTCCAGGAACAGCACGCCGTTGTGGGCCAGGGAGATTTCGCCCGGGGCCGGGTGCGAGCCTCCGCCCACCAGCCCGGCATCGCTGATCGTGTGGTGCGGGCTGCGAAAGGGGCGCGTGGTCACCAGCGGACGTCCCGAGGGCAAAAGCCCCAGGGCACTGTAAACCCGCGTGGTCTCCAGCGCCTCCTCCGGCGAAAGCGGCGGCAGGATGGTAGGCAGCCGCTTGGCCAGCATGGTTTTTCCCGAGCCGGGCGGGCCGATCATCAACAGGTTGTGAGCTCCGGCGGCGGCAAGCAGCATGGCCCGCTTGGCCATCTCCTGCCCCCGCACGTCGGCAAAGTCCACCTCGTAGCGGCCAAGCTGCTCGAACAACTGCTCCACCCGGCAGGGAAGCGGCTCCAGCTCCAGCGTCCCCTGGAGGAAGGCGATGGCCTGGGCCAGCGAGCCCACCTCGATCACCTCCACCCCCTCCACCACGGCCGCCTCGGGGCCGTTGCCCCGGGGAACGATCAGCCCCCGCAAGCCCTGCCGCCTGGCCGACATGGCCATGGAGAGCACCCCGCGGGCCGGGCGGGTGCTGCCGTCCAAGGCCAGCTCTCCCACCACGGCGTACTGGTCCATCCGTTCCGGCTGGATCTGCCCGCTGGCGGCCAGAATGCCCAGCGTGATGGGCAGGTCGAACGAGGCGGCTTGCTTGGGCAGTTCGGCCGGGGCCAGGTTGATCACCACGCGGCCCAACACCCGCTCATAGCCGCTGTTGACCAGCGCCCGCTCCACCCGATGGGTGCTTTCCCGCACGGTGGCCTCGGGCAGGCCCACCAGCACCGTCTTGGGCAGTCCGGCCTGCGAGACGTCCACTTCCACCTCCACCGGTACGGCGTCGATGCCCAGGAGCGAGAAGGTGTGGAGCCGGGCCAGCATGATTCCATCCCCGCAAGCTCTTCCCCGGAGTGTGCCAGAAACCGTGTCTGTTATTGTGGGGCGGTCAGCGGGGGGATGCAACGATTTTTGCCAGCCCGGGGGCGACGCGACCCTTGCTCCTGCCCCGGCGATCTTTGCCTACCGCTGCCATGTACCGTGGTTGCCGTGGCCGCTTTGGTCCAGCACGCGGTCGCCTACCACGTGGTCGGCGTCGTAGAGGAGCAGGGTTTCATGGGGGGAGCCGGGTTTATCCGGAACGAACCGAACCTCAGGAGTGAAACTTCCCCGGTAACGCTCGCCCCGGGTGATGCGCAAGGCGTAGATGTCGCCGAAGAAAAAGTCCACCTGGTTGGCCTGGCCCTGGCAGCCGATGACAAACCGCGTGCCCCCTTTCGCTTGGGTCGGGGGACCGATCTTCGCCAGGTGACCGTTGAAGTACAACCGCGTTTCCTTCCGGGCAAACACCACTGCCAGGTGCGACCACCGCTTGGCCGGCACCCAGGTATTGGCACGAATCAGTCCCCGGGCGTTTTCCCCCGGCAGGGGAATCCGCTCCGCGGCCAACTGCCGGCGGCACAAAACCAGCCCGATACCAAAAGCCCCCCGAATGTCGCTCCCACGATGAACTGGCATCCGGCGGCCAGGTAGCTTTTCGGGCGGACCCAGGCCTCGATCGTCACCGGGGCGAAACGCTCCAGGGGGGTCACGATGCAACTATGGCCATCGAAGGCCAGCACCTTGGCCTCCTCCGGCGGATAAAGGTCGCTCCAACCGGGCAGCTTGGGATGCTCTGCATCCGAAAAATCCGGCACGCGCCACAGCCGCACCGTGCCGTCGTTGCTGGTGGAAACCAACTGTTTCCCGTCGGGAGAAAAGGCCACGGCCAGCACGCCCCCTTGATGACCCCGGTATTCTTTTAGGGGACGTTTGCTCGCCAGACTCCAAAACCGAACGATGCCGTCCAGACATCCGGTGGCAAACCGTCTTCCTTGCGGCGTGAAAGCTGCCCAGGTGACTCGATTCGGGTGAGGGTACACCCGCAACAGCTTGCCTTCTCGGTTCCAGAGGCAAACCGTGTGGTCCGAACTGCAACTGAGCAGATATTTGCGATCCGGCGAAAGGCAAAGATATTTTACCGTTGCGTGATGCTGGTTCATCACGGCGATTTGCTTTCTAGGCTCTAAGAGCCAGAGGCGGATCACTCCGTCGCGTCCTCCTACGAACAGATGCCGATCGCCGATGGCCCACGCAATGGCCGAAATCGAACTGACTTGCGGCGAAAACTGCCATAGCTCCTTGCCTTGCTCCAGGTCCCACAGCCGCACCGTGCCGTCGTTGCTACCGGTAAGCGCGTGCCCCTTTTCCCAGTCCACGGCCACCGTCACCACCGGGGCCACGTGCCCTTTCAAACAAAACAATTCCTTGCGCCCCTTTACGGACCAAACTCGGACGCTGTGATCCGAACCCAAATGCACCTTTCCGTTGATGTTGGCGCCGCCGCTACCGCTAAGCAATCGCTGACCCTCGGGAGACCAGCTCAAGCAACGCACCCAGCTTTCGTGCCCTTGGAGCTTACCTAGCTCGCGGCCCGTGGCAGCGTCCAGCAGGCGAATGGTGTTATCCATGCCCCCCGCGGCGATCATGTCGCCCGTTGGGGAAAAAACCACGCAGGGGGCAAACGTGGCAGGTTCCAGCCGGGTAGCCCAAATAATTTCCGGGGCATGCTCTTCTCCCGGGCCAGCGGGCTGTTTGGGCAGGGACTTTTGCACCGTCCAAACTCCCCAGCCCACGGCGGCCAACAGACCCACCAGCCCAATTACCACCGAAAAGCGGTGAAGCCACTTGTGGGCTTCGGCCTTGTGGCGGGCCTCGTGCAGCGCCCGGGCCATCTCCCCGGCCGAGGCAAAACGGTCTGCCGGGTGTTTGGCCAGGGCCTTCAAGCATACCGCTTCCAGGGCTGCGGGGAGCTGCGGGTGCTGCTGGCGCGGTGCAGGAGGATGGCGGAAAAGAATCTGCTGTCGAAGCTCCGCCGGCGTTTTGCCTTGGTAGGGCAATTCTCCGGTCAGCAGCTCGTAGAGCAGCACTCCCAGGGCATGAATGTCGGCCGGGAAATCCACCAGCGAAACCTCTCCGGCCACCTGCTCCGGGGCCATGTAGGGCAAGGTGCCGGAGGTGATGGCCTCCTGCTGGGCAAGCTGCTCCCGGGTTATGGCGATTCCGAAATCCGTCAGCAGCGGCTGCCCGCGGGAGTCCAGGAGGATGTTTCCCGGCTTGATGTCCAAATGCACAAACCCGCAATCGTGGGCGTGTTGCACTGCCTCGGCCACCTTGGCCACCAGCTCCGCTGCCTCCGGAGGAGAAAAGCGGCGTTGTTCCAGCACCTCGGCCAGACTTTGTCCGACCACCAATTGGCTGATAATGAACACCTGTCCCTGGTGACGCACCACATCATAGACCGAAACAACCCCGGGGTGACGCAGCTTGGCCGCCCGGCGAGCCTCTTGTAGCAACGATTCGGCAAGCTTTTCGGACAGGGGGCGATCCGGCCGGGCCACCTTAACGGCCACCGGGCGCTGGAGCTCCAGGTCGAATCCCCGATACACGCGACCAAAACCGCCCTGGGAAAGAAGCTGCTCGATCCGGTAACGCCCCAGCAACACCTGCCCCGGCAGAGGGTCCGCACCGGCTTGCGGCCCCTCTGCCAGTTCGGCCACCTCCTGCTCCATCCAGGCCATTTTTTTCAGCAGGGCGATCTGCCGCCGGAGTGGCTCCAGCAACTCGGGGCACTCGGCGCACAACTGTTCCGCAGTTAGCTCCTCGCCCCGTTCCTTGGCCTCTTCCCATTGCAGCAGCAGCCTGTCCAAGGCGTCCTCGGGAGATGGCTGCTTACTCACGCTGCAAACCCTCCAATCGCTGGCCTAGCCTCACTCGGGCCTTACGCCACAGCCGCTTCAGCGTGGAATGCGAGATGCCCAGCACTTGGGCCGCTTCCGCCTGGCGCAGCCCACCGTACCACAGCAAGTTGACCACTTCTTTCTGTTCCTCGGGCAGGGCCTCCACTTCTTCGTGAAACCGACTCCACTCCTCCAGGGAACCCGGGGCCAGGCTCCCGTCGGGAACCGTCAACACCGTTTCATGGCCGTTGCTCTGGTGCCGCCTGCCCCAACCGTTGGGGCCGTAGTAATGCCGGGCCAGATCGAGCAGCTCCCGGCGGATTTGCATGGCCGCCAGGCTGTAAAACTGCCGCGACGTTTCGGGCCTCACCTCGGCCAATGCTCGATGGAGCCGAAGCAACGCCCCTTGCAGCACGTCGTCGGTTTCTGCCCAGCGGTGGACGTTCGGATAGCACCCCAACATCTTCCTCGCAAGCAGCCGCAACCGCTTGCATGTGTGGGCGATCAACTCTTCCTGAGCACTCCGGCGAACCGCGGCGTCCGGGTGGTGCATCCGATCCAGGAACAGCTCTAATCGCGTCGTGTGGCCCATCCGATGCCCCGCTTCTGACCGAGGGAGAATCCACAGTCGAAAACACGTTTTCGACCAGGATACCCACATCGGGGGGCAAGTGCAACTTTTTCGCACGGAGTGCCAGGCAATTCGGGGGGCCTACCCTCTAGAGCGAAAGTGATAGCCGCGGTGGGTCCGTTTTTTCACTCTCGGTCCTTCCGGCCGGTGCCGTCGCAGGCGGAAAGCTCACCCTGAGCCTTTTCTTGCCCCTTCCGGGGGAATCGTCCGCGCCTGTGCACTATGCAAAGGGAAAAACAAGCACCTCCATCATTTTTTGAACCCCAACGCCCTCTTGGCCCGCTTATTCAAGTGACGGGCCAGAGGGGTACGGCAGGCCTCCGCAGAAAGGAGGGCGAAAAGATGAGCTATGGAACCGGCGTCACCCAGTGTCCCCATTGTGGCAGCATCGGCACTTATGAGATCCGTATGCAAAACGGCGGGCAGGTGATTACCTGTCAGAACTGCCGCAAGAACTTCACGGCCGAGGTGCACAACGGGCAGTTTACCGGGCGCAGCCGATGAAAGCTCAGCATCTATTTATTGTTTCGACTCCACAGGATTGGCACGGTGGATCC
>JALSGI010000110.1 GCA_026982835.1 Planctomycetota bacterium
CTGGTACGCCTGGCCTACGGCAAGCCGCTGGGAATGGTCCGCCAGCGGGGGATGCCCTCGATTGCCGTCAACGTGCAGAAGGAAAGCGACGCCAACGTGCTGGAGGTGATGGAGGGGGTTCGGGCCAAGGTCGAACAGCTCAATCGCACGGTGCTCGCCCCGCGAGGGCTGAAGCTGGAGATCGTCTCCGACCAGACCACCTACATCTATTCCTCCGTGCGGCTGGTGCGGAACAACATCTTCGTGGGCGGAGCGCTGGCCGTGCTGGTGCTGTGGCTGTTCCTGCGCCATCTGCGGCCCACGCTCATCGTGGCCCTGAGCATCCCCATCAGCGTCATCGGCTCGTTCCTGGTGATTCACCTGCTGGGGCGTTCGATCAACGTGATCACGCTGGCCGGGCTGGCCTTTGCCGTGGGGATGGTGGTCGATGCGGCCATCGTGGTGCTGGAGAACATTTTTTCGCACTACCAGCGGGGCACCGAGCCCCGCCTGGCCGCTGATCGCGGCACCACCGAGGTTTGGGGAGCCATTCTGGCCAGCACCTTGACCACTCTGGCGGTGTTTGTGCCGGTGGTGTTTGTGCAGGAGCAGGCCGGGCAGTTGTTCCGCGACCTGGCCATCGCCATCAGCGCCGCCGTAGCGCTGAGCATGGTGGTTTCGCTCACCGTAATCCCCACCGCCTGCGCCGGCATCCTGCAAGTGAGCCAGCGGCGCGGCCGCCACCGGCGACTGCCCGGGACCGAAGACGAGGAGGGCAACCTGCCTCGGGGCCGCTTCACCGCCTGGATCGTTCGCCTGACCACCGCCTTGCAGCAGGGGCACATCTCATGGCCCTGGCGGTGGCTCATGTTCGTCGTGCTGGCCGCCGGCGTGGCCTGCTTTCTGCCCGGGGAGTTTCGCCCCTGGGGCCAATACCTGGTGTGGCGCCCCACCCTCTGGGGGTTGGCCGTCGGCGTGGCGGTGCAGGCGGTGCTGGCTCCGGTGGTGTTCAAGGCCCCGCGGCTGGGGCTGGTGGTGGCCATGATGGTGGCCGCCCTGGGGTTTTCCTGGCGGATGATGCCCGGGGCCGAGTACCTGCCCGAGGGGAACCGCAACCTGGTCTATGCCCGCATCATGCCCCCGCCCGGTTACAACCTGGAAAAAATGGTCCAACTGGCCGAGATCATCGAACAGCGCCTGCGCCCCTACTGGGAAGCCGCCCCGGGAAGCCCCGAGGAGGCCAAGCTGCAAGGGCCGCGAATTGCCAACTTCTTCCTGGTGGCTCGCAACACGGGCATGTTCATGGGCGGCCGGGCCGTGGACCCTTCCCGGGCCGGAGAGTTGGTGGAGGTGTTTCGCCAGGCCACCAGCGGGTTGCCGGGGGTGGTGGCATTCGTGGGCCAGTCCAGCTTGTTCGAGCGAAGCATCTCCGGCGGCCGCACCATCGACATCCAGATCGTCGGGCACGACCTGGAGAAGTTGATGAGCCTGGGCCGGGAGATCATGGGCCAGTTGCAACAGATGTTCCCGCCCGAAACCACCCGCACGGCCATCCGGCCCATCCCCGCCCTGGAGTTCTCCACCCCCGAGGTGCGCATCCGCCCCCACCTGGTCAAGGCCACCGAGTTGGGCATCAGCACCCAGGAGCTGGGCTACGCCATCGACGCCTTGGTGGACGGGGCCTATGTGGGCCGCTACTGGCACCAGAACCGCCAGATCGATCTGGTGATCACCGCCCCGGAGGAATTGGCCACGCGGACCGAAGCCCTGGAGCAGTTGCCCATCGGCACCGCCCGCGGCGAGGTGGTGCCGCTGGGGGCGGTGGCTTCGCTGGAGCTGACCACCGGGCCGGACCGCATCGTGCGGATCGACCGGCAGCGGGCCGTCACCGTGCAGGTGAAGCCGGGACCGGAAATCCCCCTGGAAGACGCCATGAACCGCATCCAGCAGCAGATCGTCGCCCCGCTGGAAGCCAGCGGACGGCTCGAAGGCGGACGCTACCAGATCCGCCTGGGCGGCACCGCCGATGAACTGCGGCAGATGATCTCCGCCCTGGGCGGCAGCATGCTGCTGGCCGTGGTGATCACCTACTTGCTGCTGGCCGGGCTGTACGAGTCGTTCCTCTATCCGCTGGTGATCATGGTCAGCGTGCCCATGGCCGCCGTGGGTGGTTTTCTGGGCCTGCGGCTGCTCAACCTGGTGAAGCTCCAACCGCTGGACACACTCACCATGTTGGGCTTTATCATCCTGGTGGGCACGGTGGTCAACAACGCCATTTTGATCGTCAACCAGGCCCTGGTGCTCATCCGCCAGCACGACGTGCCGCACCGCCAGGCGGTCACGGAGGCAGTGCAGGGGCGGGTGCGGCCCATCTTCATGAGCACCATGACCACGCTGCTGGGCATGTTGCCGCTGGTGCTGTTTCCCGGGGCCGGCAGCGAGCTTTACCGCGGCCTGGGCTCGGTGGTGCTGGGCGGGCTGCTGCTCTCCACGGTGTTTACGCTGGTGCTGGTGCCCATGCTGTTTACGCTCACCTTCGAGGCCCAACAGCACCTGCGCCGCTGGTGGCAGGGGGCGGCAAGCAGCTAAGCGCCGCCTAGGGCCAGCGGAAGGAAAGCCCCGTGCCGGCAAACCATTCCTCCCCCCGGTGCAGGCCGCGGCCAAAGCGGATGTCCCACTGGCAATCCGGGCTCAGCAGCCAGGTCAATCCGGCGTTGAGGAAGTGCTCGTTGCCGGCTCCGGGGCCGGAGTGGAGCAAGGAGAACCACTCGGCGTAAGCGGCCCAACCAGTGGTAATCTGGCGGGAAAGCGTCCAGGAGAGAGCCGTTTGCAGCAGCAGGCGATCCTCCTCCCCGCGGAGAAAATGTAGTTGGGCCGAGGCGGCCGTGCTCCAGCGGGAATCCAGCTCCCAGCCGGCGATGAGCATCATGCCCGGCTGCCACGCCCGGGCCGAAAAGGCCCGGTTGCCGCTGGGTAGCGTCGTCTGCACCACGGCGGCCAGCTGGGGCCAGGCGTGTTGCTGCTGGGCCAGGGCCAGCTTGAACCCCACCGTGGCGTCTTCCCAGCCCTGCTGCCGCCGGCGGCCGAAGCCGCCATGCCGCACCTGGCCGGCAAGCGGCAGGGCCAGCCGGCCTTCGAGCCACGGGGGCCCCAAGCCCAGGCGAAGCAGCGACTCACCCCAGTCCCAGCGATGGAGATGTTCCCCAGGCCCCAGGCGACGAAAACGCACCGTCACGCCCGTTTCCCACTGCACCACCCCCGGGCCGACGGTGGCGGGGGATTCAGTGAAATCGGGCCGATCGGTCACCATCTCGCCGGAGAGCTGGAACCGGGGCGGAGCGCCCCAGGAAAACAAGCTCGGCATGCGGAAGAGGGAAGCGTCGGTCTCTTCCCGGTCCGGCTCCCCCTGGCCCAGCAGCACAGCAGCCAGTAGCAGCTTTTGCATGAGAGCATCTCCTTGTTTGTAGCGCAAAACTGTGTTTTTGATTAGTCAAAATTATTTTTTTATCAATAGCAATTCCGAACCAAATCCTCCCCGGAGAGGGACCCTCCCGCCCTGCCGCCTGGGACCGGCCCCTTCCCTTCCGCGGCGGCAACTGTCCCTTCGGGGAGGGTAGCTTCCGTAGGCGGTTGACACCCCCGGACAGTTGCGGTCAGTTGAAGAGGACGCCTTGTGCACGCCCGCTCCCCCCCAGCAAAAATGGCTATGCCTGAATCCCCGTCCGATGCCGCAGCCCGATCCCCGGAACCGGCCGCACCGCAGTCTCCCGACCCGGAGGCGTTTGCCCGGGCGCTGGCCGCCTGCGGGGTGGACTTGCCGCCCCCGCAGCAGCAGCGGCTGCTGGAGTATTGCCACCTGCTGTGGCAGTGGAACCGGCGGCTGAACCTCACCCGGCACACCACCTACGAGACGTTCGCCGCCCGCGACGTGGTGGACTCCCTGGCCTTTGCCCGCCACCTGGACCCCGGGGAAAGCGTGCTGGACGTGGGCAGCGGCGGCGGGGTGCCGGGCGTGGTGCTGGCCATCGTGCGGCCCGACTTGAAGCTCACCCTGGTCGATAGTGCAGGCAAGAAGGTGCGGGCGGTGCAGGACATCTGCCGCCGCTTGGGGCTCCCGTTGCCGGTGCGCCACGAAAAGGCCCAGCGATTGCTCGAACAGGGCGAAGCGTTCGACACGCTGGTGGTGCGGGCCGTGGCCCGGCTGGACGTGCTGCTGGAGTGGTTCAACCCCTACTGGGGAGCCTTCCAGCGGATGCTGGTGCTCAAGGGCCCGCGTTGGCTGGAGGAACGCAAAAAAGCGCGCGAGCGGCGGCTGATTCTGCACCTGCAACTGCGGCGGCTGGAGACGTACCGCACGCCCGGCACCGGGGCCGAAAGTGTGCTGCTGCAACTGCGGCCCAAGGAACCACGCTGAGCGTGGCGACTTGCAGTGGAAAAAGGTCTTGGGTCGTGGGTCGTGGGCCCTGGGCGAGCCCCGAGCTTCAGCTCGGGGAAGGCGTGGAGGCTTGGGGGCTTGGAGGGATCCAGAGCCCCGCACGTCAGCGTCTGGGTCTTGGGTCGTGGGTCTTGGGTCTTGCGGTGGTGCTTCCGCACCGGGGTGAGAACAAACGCTAATTCTTGCAACCGGCGAGCCGCCGACTTCAGTCGGCGGAGCAACGGCGAGCCGGGAGCGTCAGCTCCCGGAGGCGAAAACAAAGCGACGTTCGCTGCCGTTTTGTGAAAAACCGCGTGCTCACGCACGCGGCTCGCCAAGGAGCTTCCGCTCCGGGGCAAGAAGAAACGTTTCTTCTTGCAACCGGCGAGCCGCCAGCTTCAGCTGGCGGAGAAAACAACCGAATGTGTTTCTTCGGCTCTCCCCGGACTGAAGTCCGGGGCTCGCCGGACAAAAATCGACACTTTTTTGCTCTGGAAACGCTCTGTCTTGAGTTGGCACGCTAAACACGTACTTAGTCGGCGGAGCAACGGCGAGCCGGGAGCGTCAGCTCCCGGTTGCGAAAACAAAGCGACGTGCACTGCCGTTTTGTGAAAAACCGCGTGCTCACGCACGCGGCTCGCCAAAGAGCTTCCGCTCCGGGGCAAGAAGAAACGTTTCTTCTTGCAACCGGCGAGCCGCCAGCTTCAGCTGGCGGAGAAAAACAACCGAATGCGTTTCTTCGGCTCTCCCCGGACTGAAGTCCGGGGCTCGCCGGACAAAAATCGACACTTTTTTGCTCTGAAAACGCTCCGTCTTGAGCTTGCACGCTAAACACGTACTTAGAGCCTATCCGAAAAATTCAATGACGTTCCGCAATCATGAGGCTGGAGTATTTTTCGGATAAGCTCTTAGTCGGCGGAGCAACGGCGAGCCGGGAGCGTCAGCTCCCGGTTGCGAAAACAAAGCGACGTTCGCTGCCGTTTTGTGAAAAACCGCGTGCTCACGCACGCGGCTCGCCAAAGAGCTTCCGCTCCGGGGCAAGAAGAAACGTTTCTTCTTGCAACCGGCGAGCCGCCAGCTTCAGCTGGCGGAGAAAAACAACCGAATGCGTTTCTTCGGCTCTCCCCGGACTGAAGTCCGGGGCTCGCCGGACAAAAATCGACACTT
>JALSGI010000111.1 GCA_026982835.1 Planctomycetota bacterium
GACGATCACGGCCATGGCCGTGTTGGGCACGGTCTTCATGGTGTGCAGTTGGGCGTCGCGCAGCACGGCCCAGGGCACGTGCGACGGCTGCGTGGTCTTGGCCCGGAAGGGAGCCAACTGCACAAACAGAAAGGGAAAATCCCCCTGCCCCCAGTGGCGGCGCCAGTCCTGGATCATCACCGGGAACAGCGTGTAGTACTCCTCGGCCCGGCGGAAGTTCCCCGCGTTGCTCTCCCCCTGGTACCAGATGGCTCCGCGGATGGGGAACTTGAGCAACGGGTGGATCATGGCGTTGAACAGCCCGTAGGGCCGGTTCTTGTTCCGCGGGTTGCGTGGCAGCTCCAGGTAGTATTTGAGTTTGGGATGGGCGGCCAGGGCCCGGCGGCTGGTCCAGGCTTCGGCCGGGGTGCCGCCGTAGTTGGAGCTGATCAGGCCCACCGGCACGCCCAGCTTCTTCTGGATCGTTTGCCCAAAGTGATACGCCACGGCCGAAAAGCCGGGCACGGTCTTCGGGCCGCACCGTTGCCAGGGGCCGCCGCGCACGTCCTGCTCGGGGGTGTCGCTGGGTCGGCGCTGGACGGTAAAGAGCCGCAGCTTGTCGTTTCGGCTGGTGGCGATCACCTGCTCGTGGTTGGCACTGCGATTGACCGGCCACTGCATGTTCGACTGCCCGCTGCACACCCACACCTCGCCCACCAGCACGTCCCGCAAGGCCACACTGCTGTCCTTGCCTTGGACCACCAAGGCATAGGGGCCGCCAGCCTTTTGTGGGGGCAGCTCCACCAGGAAGAAGCCGTCCTTGCCGGCCGTGCCGCTCCCCTGCACCGAGCCCAGCTTCACGGTGATCTTTTCTCCTGGATCGGCCCAGCCGAACACCCGCACCGGCCGCCCGCGCTGCAACACCATGTGGTCGCTGAACAGCCGGTGCAGCCGCACTTCAGCCTGCACCGCCGCCGGAGCCACTAGCAGAGAAAACAGCACGAGGGCCAACGCCCTGGCAAATTGGGGACATCGCATGGGGCACGCTCCTTTTCTGTGGGCAAGAGGAAAACACTCCCTCCGGGAAACAAACATTGCCACCTATACCACAGAAGCGGCAGCGGCTCCAGCAACTTCGCTGTTCTTCGAGGTTGCCAGATGCCCCACAGTTCACCAAGACCGAGAAGGGATTGGCTCGGGTGTGCAAGCATCCTTGCGGGCCGGCGGTCTCTGCTTGCTTTGCTGGCAGGCGGCCGCGGAGGCCGAGAGCGGCGGCAAAATCGCCAGGGCCTCGGTCGCAGGAGCCGCTGTCGGGCAGCGGGGGGGACGGCCTGGCCGAAATTGCTCTGGTCCTGCCCGCGACGCCAGCACTACAATCGCAGCCCACCACGGGGGGATGCCAAGGTCCGGCTCCCGATCTGCCCGGGCCGCAAGCCGCGGAGAGTTTCCAGGGCGGATTGTTTTTGGGAGCCGGGGCGGGCCAGGAGTTTCGCTTTCGCCGCGAAGGAGCGTCACGGATGAGTCGGTCACGCCGAACGGAAGCCTCAGCGGAAAAGGAGTACCAAGGGCCGTCCACCGCTTCCCGCAGCCGCACCCGGCGGCGCATCTCCGGCCGAGGCCGCATCTACCTGGAAGGCGGGAGCCACACACCCTGGTTCCTCCGCTGGTGGGTGATTGCCCCGGCCGTACTCCTGTTGCTGCTGGCAGCCGCTCCCTGGATCGCCTCCACCTCGCTTTTCCGCGGCCGGATTCTCGCCTCGGCCTTCTCCCAGGTGTACGGCTCGGTCGAGGCCACCGGCGTGACCTGGGGCTGGTTTGCGCCGGTGACCATCCATCGCCTGGAGGTGCGCGACGAACAAGGCGAGCTGGTTCTGCGGGTGGATCGCCTGGAGCTGAAGCGCACCCTTTGGCAACTGTGGTCCGACCCGGGCGACCTGGGCCATGTGCGGCTGGTCAAGCCCCAGCTCAACCTCCACCTGCAACGCAACTCCAGCAACCTGGAGAAGGTCTTTGCCGCCTACTTGGACGGGGCCAGCAGCCGGCAGGCTGCGCAAGCCACCGTGGAAGTGATCGGCGGCACGCTCACCATCACCAGCGACACCGGGGACCAGTGGCAGCTGGAAAACCTGGAGCTGAAAACCGCCATCCCCCGGCAGGGAAAACCGTGGCGCGTGGAGGGGGCTGCCCAACTGGTGGATGCTACTGGCGGCGGAGAGCTGCAGTGGAAGCTGGAAAGCGAAAGCTTCCCCCCGCTGGCGGAGCAAACCTCCGGCAAACTCACCTTGAGCGGCCAGCAGGTGCCCCTTTCCCTGATAGAACTGCTGCTCAAGCGCTACGAACCCCGAGTGCAACTTTCCGGGCTGGCCTCCGGGGAGCTGGTGCTTTCCTGGAAAGAAGGCTCGCCTCGTCCCCTGGCTTTGCAAAGCAAGCTTCGCGTCCAGGGTCTGCGGCTGCGGGGTCCTTGGGCCGAAGAGGAGCAACTGGAGCTGCAACAGTTGAGCCTCCCCTGCCAACTGGCCTGGGACGGGCGACGGCTGGCCCTTTCCGGGCTGAAGCTCACCAGCGACGTGGCCCAACTGAACCTGGACGGCACCCTGGTGATCGACACCGCCCAGGGGGTGCTCCCCGGCCTGCTCCGCGCCCTGCAAACCCAACAATACCGCCTGCAAGGCCGGGCCGACGTGGCCCAACTGGCACGCATGTTCCCCCGCTCCCTGGGACTGAAGCGCGACCTGCGGTTTGTTTCCGGACAGGTAGGGCTGGAGCTGGAGCACAGCATCCGCAACCAGGAGCAACGGTGGCGCGGCCGCATCACCACCACCCAGCTTAAAGCCATCCACCACAACCAGGCCATCGCCTGGGATGAGCCGGTGCAGGTGGACTTCGCCGCCCGAGCCACGCCCCAGGGCCTGGTGCTAGAAAGCCTGGATTGCCAGGCCGACTTCCTGGACCTGGAGGCCGAGGGCGATCCGCAGTACCTCTCCCTGGCCGCCGCCTTCGACCTGGACCGGCTGTGGTTCCAGCTCGGGAGGTTCTTCCAGCACGGCAACGCCCGCCTGCAGGGCGACGGCTGGGTCTATCTGACCTGGGAACGCAAAGAGCAAAACGGCTTTGAAGCCGACTTGCAGTTCCAAGTGCGCAACTTCGAGATCGCCCTGCCTAACTTCGCCCCCTGGCAGGAAGAAAACCTGGTGGGCAACGGCAACGTGCAGGGCACGCTCCAACGGGGGCAGGTGGGCCAGATTCGCTCGGCCACCCTGGAGGTGGAGAGCCAGGGGGATGTGCTTCGGGCCAGGCTGGTTCGGCCCATCGCCTGGTCCCGGCTCCGCTCCGCCTGGCCCCTGGATGTGGAAGTGCAGGGAGAGTTACCCCGCTGGAAGGCGCGGCTGGAGCATCTCTGGCCCCCTCTGGCGGAGCTGAAGCTGGAAGGCCGCAGTCGCCTTCAGGCTCGGCTGGATTGGAGCCCCCGCGAGTTGAAACTGCACCAGGGCACCCTGAGCGTGGACCGCCTAGCCCTGCGGCATGGGACGCTCCGCTACCGCACCGGCAAGTTGGAACTGAAAGCCGCCGCCCAGTGGAAACGCACGCTCCGCCGCGTGGCTTTCTCCCAACTGGAGCTGAAAACCGACTCCGGCTCCTGGCAGGCCCGCTCGGCCACCTGGTTCCTCTCCACCACCCGACCCGTGGAGCTTGTGGCCCAAGGCCAGGGACGCTACGAGCTGCCCAAGCTCCTGGGGGAATGGGGGCTGCCCCCCGCCCAACAAAACACCGCCTGGCGCCTGGCGGGCTCGTGGCAGGGGGACTGGGAACTGAAAGCCTCCTTGATGCGGGTGGAGGGCAAACTGAAAGGGCGTTTCCAGGACGTGCGCCTCTTTCACCAGGACCGGCTCCGCTGGTCCCAGGCCGAAGTACCCGCCGAATTGCAATGCCTGTGGCAAAGCGGCCAGTCGCAATTGCGCATTGCCCGGCTGGAGCTGGCCACCGAAGCCGGCTCGGCCCGGGCAAGCGGCGTGCTGGACTGGAGCACCCAGCCCCCACTGCTAGCCCTGGAAGGCACCACGCGACTGGACCTGCAACGCCTGCTGCAAGACCTGGCCGGACCGCAGGCACCCATCCAAGTGGCTGCCACCGACCGCCCCCGCGGCTTTCGCCTCCGCATGCCGCTTGGCCTGCCCGACTCGACCCAAGAACACCAGCCCGCCTGGGCCCGCTACCTGGGGGCCGTGGAGCTGGAGACCACGCTGGATTGGAGCGGCATCAAGGCCTATGGGTTCCCTGTTGGCCCGGCCGGCGTGCAACTGCAAATGGAACAGGGCGTGCTGCACACATCGCGGGTGGACACCACGCTTGGCACGGGCCGCTTGAGCTTGCAAGCGCAACTGGCCTTCCGCTTGCCCGGCCCGGTGCTCTCCATCTCCCCCGGTGTGGTGTTACAGCAGGTGGAGGTGACGCCCCAGATGGCCTCTCACGGATTGAAGTACATCGCTCCCGTATTGGCCCAGGCCACACAGGCCAGCGGGCGCTTCTCGCTGGAGGTGAGTGGTTCCCAACTCTGGCCCGGCAACATGAAGCAGAGCGAGCTGGCCGGGCGGCTCTTTGTGCACCAGATGGAAGTGGGCCCCGGGCCGCTGCTGCGCCAACTGGCTGCCGTGGTGGACCTGGTCCGCCAGGCGGCGGGGCGCCCCATGCGCTACACCAATCAGCTTGGCCCGGTGCGGCTGCGCCGCGAGAGCGTGGTCCCCTATCGCCTGGTCAACGGCAAGATGTACCACCGCGACCTGGTGCTGGACTTCGGCGATGTGGTGGTCACCACCTACGGGGCCGTGAGCCTGGACGAATCGATCGCCATCATGGCCCGCGTGGAAGCCCCGCAGCTGTTCGCCCGCTCGCCGGTACTGCGGGTGCTGGCTGCCCGGGGGCTGGAAGTGCCCCTGAGCGGCACGCTCCGCCGGCCCAAGCTGGACCGCAAGCAGCTTGAAAAACAGCTGCAACTCTCGGCCCGGGGGGCTGCCGGCCGGGCGGCCGAAGAGGGCCTGCAACGCTTGCTACAAGAGTTCAATCAGCGCCTGGAACGCCTGCTGCGGCCTCGCTGAGCGGCCTACCGGGCGCACGGCTCCCGGGGCCTCAAATCCGATGAGCATGGCGGCGGAGCAACTGCACGATCTGCCCCAGGCCCTGCCGCTGGAGTGTGTGGAGATATTTGCTCGCCGTCTGGCCCTACTTCCCCCGGCCGATTCGACGTAACTGCCCACAAATACAAAAGTTCCTGCAAAAGAAACTGCAAAATGTAGTCATGTATTTTACGTAGGTTACCCCTTGACAGACGGACATAATCCGATACAATGTCGGCATGTACATCGCTAAAATACCCAACCGAAACTCCCGGCCTGCCTACCTGCTTCGCGAAAGCTACCGCGAAGGCGGAAAAGTCAAAAACCGCACCCTGGCCAACTTGAGCAAGCTCTCCCTGGAGCAGATCGAAATCATCCGCCAGGCGCTCAAAGGGCGGCAAATGGTGCCCGTGGACGAGGCCTTCCAAATCCGCCGCAGTCTGCCGCACGGGCACG
>JALSGI010000112.1 GCA_026982835.1 Planctomycetota bacterium
TGACAGCCCCGCTGCTGGTGCCGGTGAGAAAATACTCCGAAAGGAGGTTGCCCATCGCGTAGGTCAAAAAGGTCCACACGAAGGCGGCCAGGAAGTACCACAACGTGACATACAAGGGGCCTTTGTTCTTGAGCACCGGAGCCATGAAGTTCACCGCCACCAGGAACAGCCCCAGCAGGGCCACCGGATCGATCCAGAAGGGAGTTTCGCCCCATTCCAGCCCTTGGGCTCCGAGGCTCATGGGCAGGTTCCACCGCCGGGCCAGCTCCTGGACCCAGGAGGCGGTTTGCAGCGAAGGCCCAAAGACCAGCCCTAGCACCGTCAGTACCACGATGGCCTGCCAGGCCCAGAAAATAAACCACGACAGCGCGCGGCTGAAGACCCGGTGCAAAGTGAGCCGCGGCACCACCCAGTGCAGCGAGCCCAAAAACGCGTTGGCCAAAAACCCGTAGGCCACGCCGTTGGTGTGGACCATCCGCCAGCGTCCGGGGGCAAGGATTTCGATCCCCTGCAAGCCGTTCCAGCCCACCAGCTGGAAGGCCATCAGCAGCCCGCCCAGCATGGCGGCTCCCAGGTAAACAAGCGCGGCAAGGAAGTAGAACTTGACCAGTTTCAGTTCGACCAGTTCTTCGCCGCGGGTGGTGGCAACCGAGGGGCTCATTTTGCTTCCGGGCTCACATGATAGGGGACGAACTTACCCAGCGGGTACAACAGGGCCAACGTCCAGGTGAACACCAGGTGGGTGAGCACGGCCACCCACCAGGGGATTTCCTGCAAGATCCAGTTGCCGCCGATGAGCAGCGGCTGCAACCAGGAGAGCAAGGCATAGTAGTTCACCAGCCAGATGAGCACACCCAAGGTGGTGGCCAGTCCCAGTCGCCGGGCCAGGGTGCGTTGGCGCGAGCGGTACTCGTCCCAGGCCAAGGCCACGTGGACCACCATGCCCAAAAGCATCCCCGTGGCCAGGTACAAGCAGCAACCAATGGCCAGGGCGATGCCGGAGTCCATCTGCAGGGCCTTTTCGCCCAGGGGGAAGGTGAGATAGACGCGGATCAATTGCAGCGGATGCAACCCCTTGGCCGCAGCGCCCACCACGTTGAACAGCAAGCTGGCCCCGGCGGCGATCCCCCCCAACACAAATCCGGCCGTGGCGTAATAGGCCACGTAGAAGTCCTTGGGTGGCCAGCCGGGCTGGGCAGTCGGACCGGCCAGTTCGGCTTCCAGCTGGGCCAGTTCCTTGCGCAGCTGCTGCAGCCGCCGGAGTTTTTCTTCGCGGGAGGCGCTGGAGATTTCACCACCGCTCATCGTTTCGGTTCTCCGCCAACGGAGGATGGGTGCTGCCCGGGGGAACCGGCCGCCGCATCGGCCTCCAGTTGCTTGAGCACTTCCTCAGGGATCTCCACCTCGGGAATAGGATCCTGGTTGGCCAAGGCGATGACAAAGTGCGTCAAGTGCCAGATCGTCTCCGGCTCCTGGGAAAGGGAGGGGGCAAACGCGGGCATGGGCGTGCCGTTGATCCCCGAGTAAATCCGCCGGTAGATGTCCAGCGACCGCCGCCCCCCGTGCAGCATCCCCGAGGTGATGTCGGCCGCCTTGACCGTGTGGCCCCAGGCGTCCTGGCCCACGTTGGCCTGCGTGTGCCCGCGGCCGTCCGGGCCGTGGCACTTCACGCACCCTTTGACGAAAAAGGCCAGCTTCCCCTTGGCGATGGTCTGGGGCGAGTAGGGGGGCTCGGGGGTCAGGGGCACCACCCGCTGCGACTCGGCCTGCTGCCAACGCTGGTGGATGAAGCGCAAGCGCTGCAACACCACTTCCTCTTCCAGCGGCTCGTCCTCGTCCAGGTCGGCCGCCTCGCGCAGCAGCAGCTCTTCCAACTCCCCCCGGTAGGAGAGGTGCAGGATGTAATCGACCAGACGGTCCACTTCTTCTTCCGGCAGCCAGCGAAAGGCCGGCATCGAAGTGCCAATGGCCCCGCGGCGAATGGTCAACTCCAAATCGGCCCGACGCGGCTTCGACCCGTAAGGAGTGGAAGTGAACTTGTAGATCCCCCGGCGATAGTCGCGGGGCTTGGGGTTCAGATACGGGGCGGCCGGGCCGTTGCCATCGCCATACACGCCGTGGCACCCGGCACAGCGGCGGCGATAGTAGTAGGCGCCTTGGGCCAGATGCTCCGGGGGAATCGCATCTACCAAAGCGGCGGTGCCATCGGCTTCATCCTGGCTGGGCACGCGGAGCAGCGGGTGGGCCGGGGTGCCGAAGAACTGGGTCAAATAGCTGTCGATCTGCTGCTGATGGGCCTTGGCTAACTCCACCGGCTGGTTTTCCGGCGGTAGCACTTTGCGCAACGGATACTTCGGCGGCGGCTCCAGGGGCACCACCGGCAACACCGCCTCGGGCCGAGTACACCCGGCCAGCAAACAGGCCACCACTGCCGCCACAAGCCACATCCCTCGGCTCGCCGGTCCCAAGTTGCGGCAAAGAGTGTATGGGTTCATGGAGCCATTTCCAGCCAGTGCGTGTAAGATCCCTGCAAGCACACGGAGCAACCGGAACGTCCCCTGGCTGCTGCCGCTGGGAAGCAACATCGAGTGGAGACGGATCAAAGCAGACAAACAAGTCCTGCTTAGCGGCAGCATTATGCTTGCAAGGTCTAGAAAAGAGCAACTCCTTGAGGCCGGAAATCTAGCAAAAAAACCAAAATCGCGCCAAGTCGCACAGTCGGGCAATCCTCAAGCGTTCCTTGGCGGCGCAGATGTGCCCCTCGGCGCGCAGTTTGGGAGGATTGGGGAAAATGGAAAGCTGTGCCCCGGCCCTCTTTTCTCCCGTACGGGTTTAGCGTGCCAGCACCAGCATAAGACGGAGCGTTTCCAGAGCAAAAAAGTGTCGCTTTTTGTCCGGCGAGCCCCGGACTTCAGTCCGGGGAGAGCCGAAGAAACGCATTCGGTTGTTTTTCTCCGCCAGCTGAAGCTGGCGGCTCGCCGTTTGCAAGAATTAGCGTTTATTCTCGCCTGGAGCGGAAGCTCCGGCGCAAGCCGCAAGCCGCATGGCGCAAGCCGATTCCGTCTCTCCCCGCACTGACGTGCGGGGCTCTGGCTCCTCCCAAGCCCCCAAGTCTCCAGGTCTCCAAGCCCTCCGGGAGCTTACGCTCCCGGCTCGCTGTTCAACCGCCGGCTGACGCCAGCGGCTCGCCAAGCCTTCACGCCCCCAAGCCTCCAAGCCCTCCGCCGACTAAAGCCGGCGGCTCGCCGTTTGCGAGAAAAAACGCTTTTATTCCCGCCTGGCACGGAAGCGTCGAACCAAAAAAATCTGCTAGCTGGCGAAACACATACCCTATCAATGGCGAAGCGCCCTGGGACTCCTCCAACGCGAGGCCAGGTTCAGCACCAGCAGCGCGGCGGCGGTTCCTGTTGCAGCCAGCAGGCCCAGCCCCTTGCGGGAGACTTCCTCGGGATGCTGAAAGAAGTTTGGTCCGGCCACGGCGGCAAACGCTCCGGCAAAAAGCGACAAAGTGACCAAGGCGGTCCAGCCCAACGGACTGCGAAGCACTCCGCCGCGGCGTTCGGTGCCGTCTCGAGCTTGGGTCAGCGCCACGGCCAGCACCACCACCGCTCCGACGATCAGCCCCTGATACACGTCAGCCCCGGTTTTGATGATCTTGTTCACCGCGTCGATCACCACCCGCAGGAAGATGGCCCCCAGAGCTACGCCCGGGGCGGTGCCCACTCCGCCTTGCAAGCTGCACCCGCCTACCACCGCTGCGGCAATGGCGCTGAGCTCGTAACCGCGACCCATGGTCTGCGGATTGGCCGCACTCTCAAAGCCCACGTACAGCACCCCGGCCAGCGAGGAAAGCACCGCGCTGAACACGTAGGCGAACCACTTGAGCCGATCGGTGCGAATACCGCAGAGCCGGGCCGCCTGCTCGTTGCCCCCCAGGGCATAAAGATGACGCCCCAGCACGGTGCGCGACAGCAGCACCCAGGTGGCCACGGTGAGCAGAACGAACAGCGTCACGGGCACCGCCACCGAACTGCCCAGGTAGCGGAACGCTTCGTCGTAAACCTGGATCTGCGTGCTGCGGGAGCCGCGTACCGCCTCGGTCACCCCCTGGCACATGGCCCGGGCAAAGCTACGCAGGCCCACCAGCGTAGCCAGCGTGGCCACAAAGGGGGGCAGTCCCACCCGCACCACCAGCCAGGCATGCAGCGTGCCGATCAAAAAACCCACGGCCAGCGTCCCCCCAATGGCTGCGGCCAGCACCCACTTGGGCACCCCTCCGGCTTGGATCTGCTCGGGAGCCAGGATCAGAATGAGCGAAGCGCAGACTGTGCCGCTGAAGGCGATCACCGAGCCGCTGGAGAGGTCGATCCCCCCGGCGATGATCACCACGGCCGAGCCCAGGGCAAAAATGCCCAACAGCGCCGCCTGCCGCAGGATGTTCTGGGCGCTGGAGGCCGGTTCGTAGTAGTAGTTGTGCTGCGGGTCGATCAGGGCGGTGACCACCACGGCCACCACGGCCGCCAGCAGCAGGCCCACCTCGTGGCGACCGAACAGGGATTTTATCGCGGAGAAAAAACCACGCTCGGACAAGGCTCTCTCCCGTGCTGGGGGACCCGGCAACAACGGCACCTGGCACCGATAGCCTGTGCTCCCCCCGGCGGAATGTCAACGTGCTGCTAGCAGCGGTGGCAGGGGGGATTGCTCTTGCTTTGCCCCCGGGTGCTTGCTAAACGGGCCTGGCTTGCCGAGCTTTCCGGCCCGCACGTGCAGCCTGCTTGTCCCCGGGCGAGAGAGCGGCGGCGGCAGTGCGTCTTGTTGCAAGGATGCCAGGATGGTTGCGCGTTTGCCGGCATGGTGTTGCCTGGTGGTGCTGGCCTCCGCTTGCGGATGCCAGAACCCCTACGCGCTGCGTTTTCGGGGCTTGCAGCAGCAACAGGCCTCCTTGCAGCAGTACGCCCAGCAGCTCCAGGCCCGTATCGACCAGCTCAACCAGGAAAACGAGCGGCTGCACCAGCAGGTGGCCCAATTGCAACGCGAGTCCCAGCTTCTGCAAGAGCAAGCCGACGCCCTGGCCCTGCAACTGCGCAGTGCCACCGAGCAGGCCACGCGGCTTCGGGCCGAGAACGAGCGGTATCGCAAGCGGGCCGAATCGCTTCAGGCCTCGCTGCGCCGCCGCGGCGGGGCCATCATCACCCCCAACAACAGCCTGGAAAACCAGGTGCCGGCCTTCGACGAGCCGGGAGTGAAGGTGCTCCGCGACGGCGACCTGGTTCGGGTCATCCTGCCCGGAGGGCAGCTCTTCTCCCCCGGGACGACTCGCCTGAATCCCGACGCCCTGGGCATGCTGGCCCGCGTGGGAGAAACCCTCGCCCGAACCTACCCCAACCAGCGTATCGGCGTGGAGGGCCACCTGGGCCGAAGCGGCGAGAACCAGGACCCGGTGCTTTTGCATCGCCGGTCGCTAGAGCAGGCCACAGCCGTGATGGACTACCTGGTGCGGCACACGTCGCTTTCGGCCCGGCAACTGTTCGTCGCGGGA
>JALSGI010000113.1 GCA_026982835.1 Planctomycetota bacterium
CTATGCCACCCACCGCAACTGGCGCGACGAGGTGCTGCGTCCCGAAGCCGTGGCCGGCAAGCCCAAGGGGCTCAAGCACCAATTGGCCGACCGGGACAAAGAGCTCCAACTGCTGCAGCAGGAAAAACAGAGGTTGATCGCCGAGATCGAACGGACCAAGCGTACCCGGGAACACCGCCTGGCCCAACTGGAAAGCCGCTACAACGCTTTGAAGAAGCAGCGGGACGACTTGCAGCAGCAGCACGCCACGCTCTTGTCTTCCCAGGCCCAAGCCATCCAGCAAATGAACGCGGTGCAGAAACGGATGGACACCCTGGAAACCGAAATCGCCCAGCTGCGACAGCGCAACGACGAATTGCGGCAGCAACGCGATCAAAACTTGCGTCTTGCTATCGATGCCGACGAGCAACTGGCCCAAATCCGCAACGAGTACGACCGGCTCCGAAAACGCAACTCCGACCTGTTGGCCCAAGTCAACGAACTGACACTCGCCTTGCAAGACGCCGACATCCAGTTGGATCGCAAGGTGCCCCGCGTCGAGGGGATCATCCTGGCCATCAATCCCAGCAGTGGCAGCGTGCTGATCAATGTGGGCAGCGACGACGGGCTGGAGAAAGGGCACACGTTGGAAGTGTACCGCCTGGGACGAAACGGTGAGGAGAGCAAGTACCTGGGCCAGATTTCCATTGTGCGAACCGACCGGGACCGGGCCTATGCCCGCATCGTGCCTGGTATCACTCGTGGACGCATTCGGAGGGGTGATCGTGTCGCAACCCGACTTCAGTAGCGATCCGACAGTGGGCTTCCAGCCGGAAATGGGAGCCGTGGATCCCACCGTGCAGACGCCGGCTGCCGATCCCATGGCTGCCGGGGTGGACCCGACGGTGGCCACCGTGGCCCCCGGCCAGGGGATGCCCGTGCCGGGCGCCGCCCCCGGCCCAGCGGTAAAGCCCAAGTCCAACGTCTATACCGTGATGCTGTTCCTGGCGTTGGTGGCGCAAGGGCTGGCCATCACGTTCCTGTGCCTGGAGATGGCCCGCTACGAGTGGGACATCAAGGCCCGCGAGGCCGGCAGCCCCACTTCCTGGAACACTGCCCAGCAGGTGGAGGTGCTGCCTGGCTGAAGTCCGCCCCTTTCCCCACCCACCAGACCGGCTGCTTGGTGCTTGCAGCCGGTTTTTTCTTTGGGGGTGGGCAAGGAAGTGGAAACCGGTGCCGGGCTGGGGCATAATGCCAAAGTAATTTTCGCTTGCCGCTTTTCCCTGGAAAGTTCCAAGGAGCGCTTTGCCATGCAACGCATTGGGTGGATCGTGCTGCTGGGATGGATCGTGTTGCCGCCGGCGGTTCTCCGCGGCGAGGAGCGGCCCTGGGTGGTCTATGACGGGTATGCCGGGCCGGGCCAGGGCAAGCACATCGTGCTGGTTTCCGGCGACGAGGAGTATCGCTCCGAAGAGGCGCTGACCCAACTGGGACGCATCCTGGCCGTGCATCACGGCTTTCGCTGCACGGTGCTCTATGCGATCGATCCCAAGACCGGGGAGATCAATCCCAATGTGCTGGACAACATTCCGGGGCTGCACCTGCTGGACCAGGCCGACTTGTGCGTGCTGTTCGTGCGGTTCCGCAACCTGCCCGAGGAACAAATGGCCCACTTCGAGCGTTACCTCAAAGCCGGCAAGCCCCTGGTGGCCATTCGCACCGCCACGCACGCGTTCCGGATCAAGCCGCCGCACCGCTTCGCGGCCTGGGACTGGCGGAGCAAGACCTGGCCGGGGGGCTTCGGCAAGCAGATTCTGGGCGAGACCTGGGTGGCTCATCACGGAGCCCACGGACGCGAAAGCACCCGCGGCATCCTCGCCCCAGGGGCGGAGAATCATCCGATCCTGCGAGGAATCAAGAACGGGGATATCTGGGGACCCACCGACGTCTATCGGGTGAACCTCCCCCTGCCGGGCGACAGCCGCCCGCTGGTGTTGGGCCAGGTGCTCACCGGGATGAAACCCACCGATCCCCCCGTAGCCGGCAAAAAGAACAACCCCATGATGCCCATCGCCTGGACCAAAACCTACCAGTACCAGGGGGGGCCCCGGGGCCGGGTGTTTGTGAGCACCATTGGGGCTTCGGTCGATCTGGCTTCCGAGGGCACGCGGCGACTGCTGGTCAATGCGTGCTATTGGGCCGCGGGCCTGGAGCGGGAAATCCCGGCCCGAAGCAACGTGCAGCTGGTCGGCCAGTTTGAGCCCACCTTCTACGGCTTTGGCAAGTTCCGCCGCGGGGTCAAACCTGCGGACCTGGCCTGGCCCCGGCGCTAGATCGCCTTTCCGCCGGAGAGGATTTCCCCGGGAGGGGAAAAATCCCGAGTACATCCGCTCCCCGGATGCGTTTCCCTCCTGGGAAGGTACGTGTTTAGCGTGCCAGCACAAGACGGAGCATTCCCAGATCAAAAGCAAGCCGAAGGCTTGCCAGCCCAGTAGCCGGTGGTCGGAGCGCAGCGGAGACCACCGGAAAGTGACGGCCATTACCCCACCCCGCACCCCGCCAGGGGTGCCAGAAACAAAGACCGTTTTGCCCTCTGGCATCCCTTCGGGATGCTTAAGGACAAGGAAAAATGCTGCCTTCCGGGGGTCTGACGACCCCCGGCTATAAGAGTGCGACGCCTGCGGCGTCGAACTTCGGTTGCTAGCTGGCTAAACACGTACCGGACTTCAGTCCGGGGAGAGCTGAAGAAACGCATTGGGTTGTTTTTCTCCGCCAGCTGAAGCTGGCGGCTCGCCGCTGGCAAGAATAAACGCTTATTCTACCACGTACGGAAGCGTCGGATCAGCAATGTGCCAGCTGGCTAAACACGTACCTGGGAAGAGAGTGTGCGGGGCTGCTGGTGGTTTTTTCTCTGCACCGGCATCTGAGGATTGGGCTCATGGTTTGCAGCCGCTGTTTCCCGCTGGGGAGGATGTTGTGGTTTTGTCTCTACCTGGGCGGGGTGGCCTGGGGGCAGCCTGCGCCGGAAAAGCCCCCGGGGGAAAACTCATTCCCCAGGCCCGTCTGGCACCCCGATGCCCGCTGGCAGGTGGAAAAGTTCGCCGGCACCGGGGCGCGCGGGCACTTGGACGGCCCCCGGCTGGAAATCGAGGATTATTGCAATGGGCGACCCATGGCCCGGGTTTTCCAGCCGCTGGGGGCAGGCCGCTACCAGTACAGCGGGCTGGATCCGCTTTCGGGGCGGGTGCACCGGGTAAGCGGCGGGGCGCGGGGCACTCTGGACGGACCGCTTTCCCGGGCTCGCTTCGGCGGCTGGGACTACGTGGCCCGCAACCACCTGGCCCGATCCCCAGACGGACGCTACCTCTACATCCTCGAAGGCTACAACCGCCACCGGCTCCGCTACATCGACTTGCAGCAGCAGTGGGTCGGCACCCTGTTCCCCCGGCTGACCCAATTGCGAGGGATCGCCGTGGGCGATGACGGCACGATCTACCTGGTGCAGCATCCCCAGCAGCTTTGGACCATCTCGCCGGATCACCAGAAACTCCGCCGCGGCCCCCGGCTTCAGATTTCCCGCCCCGCCAACGCCTGGGGCTATTCCCTGGCCGTGGACCAGCAACGCGGCCGACTCTACGCCACCAAGTACCGCACGCCGGACTATTACATCTGGTACTGGGACCTCTCCACCGGCCAGTACCACGGAGTGTTGCCCACCCCCAAGACCAGCGGCAAGGACCGGGGACGGAACGTGCCGGGGCCCTTCGAGGGGACCAATCTCTACGAGCAAGGCGTGGTTCTTTTCGGCCCGGACGATCCCGACAAGCGGTTCCTCTACACCCCGCGGACCGACACGTTCCAGTTGATCCGCCTGGACCTGCAACGTCGCATGGTGGCCATTCTGGCTTCGGAAAAGGGGCCGGACGGCTCCCGGTGGTGGAAGTTTTCCGATGAGCCCCACCGTCCCCAGCGAGTGCCCCTTTACGGAAACATGCACTGGCTGCCCGATGGCAGTTTCCTCTCCGGCACGCACTCGCCGTGGCACAGCTACCTGTTTCGACGCGTACGGTAGGATACCCCTCATGCACCGAGCCTCGATTGCTTGCCTTCTCCTGGTCGCCGGATGGCTCTTCTGCCCCCCGGCCGCAGCAGACCCCGTCGTGCTGCCCGTGGACCAGAGCCAGGACGCCTACGAACCGGCCGTGGCGGCCACCCAACAGGGATTTGTCGTCGTATGGCGGAGCGGGCTGCTGGCCCCGGGGGATTTGCGCACAGGGCTTCGTTTCCAGGCGGACCTGGTGTTTCTGGTGCTGGACTCTCAAGGGGTCCCATCCGCACCGCAACCGCGCCCCCTGTGCCGAGCCCCGGACCTGCAGGCCCGGCCCCGCATCGCCTCCGGCCCCCAAGGACTGCTGGTGGTGTGGCAGGACCTGCGCAACGGCCGCGACTGGGACGTCTATGCCGCCCGCATCTCCCCCCAGGGAGAAGTGCTGGAGGAAGACGGGTTCCTTGTCGCCGGCGGAGAGCACAACCAGGCCAAGCCCCAGGTGGTGTGGAACGGGCGGCATTTTGTCGTTTGCTGGCAGGATTTCCGCAGCGGCTCACGCTACGAAATCTATGCGTGCCGGATCACCCCCGAGGGTAAAAACCTTGATCCCCACGGGGTGAAGATCGCCTCCGGGGCCGATTACCACTGCTACGCCCCGGCGCTGGCTCCCCTGGGCACCGGACGTTGCTTCCTGATGCACGTGGCCCGAGGCGGCTCGGCGGCTCGCAGCCCCTTGGCCCAGGCCTGGTTGCTCGAAGGTGTCCAGGCTCGTTTGCTCTACCGCTTGCATCCGGTGGAACAGCGGGTCAACTTCCGCCCGCTGCTACGCCAAGGCCCCCACGACCAGGGGCATCCGATCCGCCTTGCCGCCGGTTCCCGGAGCGTGTTGGCCGTGTGGAAGAATTGTGCCCCGTTGGGCCGGGGCGACGGCCCGGTGAACAACGCCGCCCTGTTCTCCCAGGAGGGCAAACGCCTGGCCGATCTGCGCCTCGGGCACCGCCAGGGGCGCCGTTGGGCCGGAAGAATCCTGGACCCGGCTGCGGTTTGGGCCGGGGATCGTTTCGTGGTCGTTTGGGCTCAGTTCATCCAGCCGGACCGCAACGCTCCTCCCACCGACGCGGTGTTCCTCCAGCAGCTCGACCCGCAAGGAAAGCCCCTGGGCACGTATCGCCTGCTGGCCGGAACCCCGGAAGCTCCGGCCACCGCCCCGGCCGTGGCCTATCACCCCGACGGCACGATCCTGGTGGCCTACGAACAGCATCCCCGCAGAGCCGATCAGCCCATCGCCATCGCCGTGCAGCGGTGGTCGCTTTCCGAGGCAGAGCGATGAATCAATCAAGGGGGGTTCTTTACCAACCCGCTGGGCAAATCAAAGGGAAAACAAGGGAGACGTATCACCGATTGCCAGGCTCGCCTGCCCCATCGGGCTGTTCCAGTTCTTCCAGTTCCGCTTGCAGGGGGAACACTTCGTAACGGGAGAGAGCGTTGAG
>JALSGI010000114.1 GCA_026982835.1 Planctomycetota bacterium
TGCGGTTGTTGATCGGGATAGGGATCGTCACCTGCACCCCGGCAATGGTGTCCTCGGTGGAGGCGTCCTGGGCCACCGAGGCGTTGAACTGCGGGTCTTGCAGGCCCAAGGCCAACTGCCACTGCCAATTGGCGTAGGCTTGCCGGGCTCGCAGGGCGGCCTGGACCACCACCGGGCTTTCGTTGTTCAAGTAGTCCACCAGCGTGTTCCAGTTCCAGTTGGCCTGGCCGGCTTGCTCGGGCAAGTGGAGCGGCCCGCGCGGCAGGTCCTTCCGGCCCACCACGCTTTCCAGTTGCCGCCAACTGGCCTCCAGATCCTGCTTGGCCCGATAAAGTTCCACCTGGGCCTGGTAGAGCTGCGCCTCGGCTCGCAGCACGTCGGCCGAGCTGACCTCTTGGGCTTTTTCCAGCAAGCGCGTGGTGCGGACGGTCTCCTCGGCCGATTGGACGATCCGCGCCGAAACCTCCACCCGGCGCTGATTGATGGCCGCCTGCACGTA
Source organism: Planctomycetota bacterium (assembly GCA_026982835.1). Taxonomy (GTDB): domain Bacteria; phylum Planctomycetota; class Planctomycetia; order Pirellulales; family S012-138; genus S012-138. The sequence goes on from JALSGI010000114.1 coordinate 500, forward strand.
GGCGATCTCTACGTCGGTCAGCACCCGCAGTCGCTGGGCCTCCAGCTCCAGTTCGGCCAGCTGGATGGCATAGCGCTGCACCTGCTGGGCCCAGTAGAGCTTCGGGCGGCGGCGGTAGGTCTGCTGGACGAATGCCCCTTGCTGTCCGGCCCGGCCTTCGTTGCCAATTTCGGCCGCCTGGTAACCGATCTGCGGGTTAGGCAGTAGTCCGGCTTGCACCCAGAACCCTCGGGCCTGCTCAATCGCTTGGCGTTTCTGAACCAAGGTGGGATTGAACTGCCAGGCCAGTTGCTGGAAGTGTTCCAGGGAGAGCTGCTTTTGCTCTGCGGGGGCCTGCTGCGGCCGGTCGGGAGGCGGGGGAGCCGGTTCGGCCGCCGGAGGTTGCAAAGTTACCCGTAGCTGCTGGGGGCCAGCGGCCACCGGGCGCAGAAGCTTCAGCGTGGTGCCGGGTTGCGGCACAGCAGCCCTCGGGGACGTTTTTTGCGAAGCGGGCTGCACCTGCGGAACCGATTGGGCCCACCCGGTGGCACACGCCCCCAGCCACGCCACACAAGCCCAACTTACCAGCGAACGAATCCTACCCACCGAAGGACGGCCGATGTTCATTTCGGCAATTTCCACAAGCGGCGCAAAATGAGAAAAGCCTGCTGGAACCCGAAGGTTTCCGCAAGCGAACACATGTGGTGGGCCGGAGTTTCGGGTCGAAACGTCCGTGGGCTTTATCGACGCGAAGAATCGTTACGATTCACGAAGGTGGTGCAAACCGACAAAATTTCCTTGAATTGCTCAGTTTTTTCATGTTTTCCATCTTAAAACTCGAAAATGCAGCCCGAAAGATGGGCCGAAAAAGCACCAAAAGCACCTAATTGACAAACGCCCCGGCCGCGGGCGAGGATACACACGCTTGCGACGACTCGCCCACGGAGGACGCCTGCCGATGGCCCCGGAAGTGCCGGACTTCACCCCCCGGGAGCTGCAAAAAATCGAGGCCACCTGCCAGGAGCTGGGGCGGTGGCTCTTCGACCACATCCCGCGGCACCAGCCCACCGTGTTCCAACGCCAGTGGTGGGACGATCAGATTCTCTCCTGGGCCATGCGGGACGAGGCGATCAAGGTGCAGGCGTTCCGCTTCATCGACGTGCTGCCCATGCTGCACAGTGCCCAGGAGGTGGTGCAGCACTTGCAGGAGTACTTCGAGGAGGTGCGCCAGCGCCTGCCCGCGGCGGCCCGGCTGGGACTGGCCGTGGCCTCGCCGCGTTCGTTCGCCGGGCGGGTGTTGGCCCTGGCTGCTCGCCGCCACGCGCTGGATTATGCCCGGCGGTTCATCGCCGGCACCACGCCGCAGGAGGTGCTCCAGGCCGTGCGACGGGCGCGGCGGCAGCGGATGGCCTTCACGCTGGACTGGCTGGGCGAGATGGTCGTCTCGGAACAGGAGGCCGATAGCTACCTGCAATCCTATCTGGACCTGATCCGCCACCTGGCCCCGGCGGTGAACCGCTGGCCCGAAGTGCCCCAAATCGACCGCGGCGTACTGGACGCCCTGCCGCGGGTGAACGTGTCGGTCAAGCTCTCGGCCCTGGACAGCCAGTTCGACCCGGCCGATCCGCAAGGCACCTTGCGCCGCGTGGGCGGCCGGTTGCGGCAACTGCTGCGGGTGGCCCGGCAGCATCGGGCCTTTGTGAACGTCGATATGGAATCCTATGCCACCAAGGAGCTGACGCTGTGGATCGTGCAGCAGGTGCTCATGGAAGAGGAGTTCCGCGACACGGGCGACGTGGGCGTGGTGATCCAGTGCTACCTGAAAGACAGCCGACGCGATCTGGAGCGGCTGCTGGAGTGGGTGCGGCGGCGCGGGCATCCGATCTGGGTGCGGCTGGTCAAGGGGGCCTACTGGGACTACGAGGTGATCCATGCCCGCTACCACAACTGGCCCGTGCCCGTTTACCTGCGCAAGTGGCAAACCGACGCTAACTACGAGGCCCAGACCCGCTTCCTGCTGCGCCACTACGAGCACCTGCGTCCGGCTCTGGCCAGCCATAACCTGCGCTCGCTGGCCTACGGGATTGCCGTGGCCCGGCACATCGGCCTGCCCATCTCCGGCATGGAAATCCAAATGCTCTACGGCATGGCCGACGCGGAGAAGGAGCTGTTCCGCGACCTGGGCTATCGTGTGCGGGTGTACATGCCCTTTGGCGAGCTGATCCCCGGCATGGCCTACCTGGTACGGCGGCTGCTGGAGAACACCTCGAACGATTCGTTCCTGCGAGCCAGCTTTACCGAGCTACGTTCCCCGGAGGAGCTGTTGCGTCCGCCGGAAGAAACAGGCCGCCGACAGCGCGCCCGGCAAGCTCCGGCAGGAACCGAACCCCCCGCCCCCGATGCAACGGAGGAAGCCGTGGTGAAAGTGCCCCCGTTCCCCATCCATCCGCCGCTGGACTTCGCCCGGGAAGAAAACCGCCGGCGGATGCAAGCGGCCGTGGAGCAGGTGGCCGGGAAGCTTGGCGGCCGTTTGCCGCTTGTCATTGCCGGCCAGGAAGTCGAAACCGACCAGGAACTGGTTTCGCTCAACCCTTCGCACAAGCAGCAGGTGGTGGCCCATGTGGCCGCCGCCACCGCCCGGCACGCCCAGCAGGCCGTGGAGCAGGCGGCCCAGGCCTGGCCGCAGTGGGCCGCCACGCCGGTGGAGGAGCGGGCCGCACTGCTGGAAAAGCTGGCCGAGCTGATCGCCAGCAACCGCTTCGAGCTGGCCGCCTGGATGGTGCACGAAAGCGGCAAGAACTGGCGCGAGGCCGACGCCGACGTGTGCGAGGCGATCGACTTCTGCCGCTACTACGCCCAAGGAGCCCGGCACCTGATGGGCAAACCCCTGGCCCTGGATGTGGCCGGGGAAGAGAACCGCTACCACTACCGCCCACGAGGCGTGGCGGCCGTGGTGGCCCCGTGGAACTTCCCTCTGAGTATTCTCACCGGCATGACCACGGCGGCACTGGTGACGGGCAACACGGTGGTGATGAAGCCGGCCGAGCAATCCCCGGCGGTGGCCTATCGGCTGATGCAGTTGATCCTCGAGGCGGGCTTTCCCCCGGCGGTGTGCCACTACTTGCCCGGCGTGGGCGAGGAGGTGGGTGCGGCGCTGGTGGAGCACCCGCTGGTGGTGACGATCGCCTTTACCGGCTCGCGGGCCGTGGGGATGGAGATTCACCGGCGTGCGGCGGAAGTGTCGGCCCAGGGCCTCTCGCCGGAAGTCAAACGCGTCATTGCCGAGATGGGCGGCAAGAACGCCATCATCGTGGACGCCGACGCCGATCTGGACGAAGCCGTGGCCGGGGTGATCAAAAGCGCCTTTGGGTTCCAGGGGCAGAAGTGTTCGGCCTGTTCCCGGGCCATCGTGCTGGAGCAGGTCTATGAGCCGTTCGTACGGCGGCTGGTCGAGGCCACGCAGAGTCTTACCATCGGCCCGGCCGAAGACCCCGGCAATCGCCTCGGCCCCGTGATCGACCAGGACGCCTTCCAGCGCATCGGGCGCTACATCGAGCAAGGCCGCCGCGATGGCAAGGAGCTGCTGCACGTGGACGTGGGCCCGCTGGCCGAAGAGGGCTACTACGTGGGACCGACCATCTTCGCGGAGTTGCCTCGGGAAAGCCCCGTGGCCCGCGAGGAAATCTTCGGCCCCGTGCTGGCCGTGTTCCGCGCCTCCGACTTGGACGAAGCGCTCCGCCTGGCCAACGACGTGCCCTACGCCCTCACCGGCGGCATCTATTCCCGCAGCCCGCGAAATCTCCGCCGTGCGGCTCAAGAGTTGCAAGCAGGCAATGTGTATCTGAACCGGCCGATCACGGGAGCCATCGTAGGCCGACAGCCCTTTGGGGGCTACCGCCATTCGGGGATTGGCAGCAAGGCCGGCGGGCCGGACTACCTGCTGCAGTTCGTCATCCCGCGCACCGTGACCGAGAACACCATGCGCCGCGGTTTTGCCCCGCATGTAGAAGAAGCCGCCGAGGAAGGGGAGTGAGGGCCTGGAGGCGAGCCCCCGGCTTCAGCTCGGGGGGCGTGGGGGCTTGGAGGCGTGGAGGCCTGGCGAGCCGCACACCGTAAGCCCGTGGAGAATAGCGAGCTGGCGGTTGAACGGCGAGCCGCCGATTTCAGTCGGCGGAGGAAATCGACATGCGTTTTTTCTTGGCTCTCCCCGGACTGAAGTCCGGGGCTCGCCACTGGTGCTTCCGCACCGGGCAGGAAAAAGCGTGTTTTGTGGAAAACAACGTACCTGGTGGACTTGCTTTGATTCTTGCAACGGCGAGCCGCCGACTTCAGCTGGCGGTTGGCCAGCGTAGCATCGGCCACAAACGGTAGCAACCGCGTGCTGACGCACGCGGCTCGCCGGAAAAAAATCAATTCTTTTGCTCTGGAAACGCTCTGTTTTATGCTGGCACGCTAAACACGTACACAAAGCCGGGGGCTCGCCAAACACGTTATCTTCACACCAAAGCGAGCCGGGAGCGTCAGCTCCCGGTTGCTTTGCACGATGCGACCAGCGCCACTGTCTGGCAAAACCGCATGCTCGACGATGCGGCTGGCCGCGGAAAAACAACACGCCAGACTACTTTTTCTTTTCCACGTGCCAGGTGTGCTTGCGCAGCCGGGGGCAGTATTTTTTCAGTCGCAGTTTCTCCCCGCCCGGCTTACGGCGGACGGCGTAGTTGTACTCGCCGGACTCTTCACACACCAGGAAGACCACCTCGGCCTTTTTCTTCTTCCGGCCGCCTTTGCTCTTGGCCATGACGAAAAAAACTCCCTTGCAAGCGACTCATACGCCAGAGAATTTCCGGGGCTTTCTTTTTGTTTTAAGAACAACTCCCGTGGCAGGTCAACGGCTGCCGCCACACTTTTCTCGCTGGCTTGCCAGGTGCCCTTAGCCTCCCCCCGGCAATAAGCAAGCCGGGAGCGCATACTCCCGGCTGGATGTCTTATGTTCGCAGGTGGTGTGCAGCCGTTGCAGCCGACT
>JALSGI010000115.1 GCA_026982835.1 Planctomycetota bacterium
CGCCGCAGGCGTCGCAGCTTCGTAGCCTCACGGTCGTCAGCCCCCCGGAAGGCAGCTCTCCGCCAGCTGAAGCTGGCGGCTCGCCGATGGCAAGAAGAAACGCTTTTTCTCGCACTGGTGCGGAAGCACCACCGCAAGACCCAAGACCCACGACCCAAGACCCAGACACTGACGTGCGGGGCTCCGTATTCCTCCACGCCCCCAAGCCTCCCTGAGCTGACGCTCGGGGCTTGCCTTCGGGGCCTTTTCTCTTTACTCCTCGGCCACCACCGTGTTGCGCAGCGTGCCCAGGTGCTGGATTTCCACTTCGGCCACGTCGCCGGGGGTGAGAAACACCGGGGGCTTGCGCGAAAAACCCACCCCGGACGGCGTGCCGGTAAAGATCAAATCGCCCACCTCCAGCGTCATCACCTGCGAGATGTAGGCGATCAGCTGCGGGATGGAGAAGATCAGCTCGCGGGTGTTGGACTGCTGCATCGTTTCGGAGTTGAGCCGAAGCGAGATGTCCAACTGGTGCGGGTCCGGCACTTCGTCGCGGGTAACCAGGTACGGCCCCACCGGGGCAAACGTGTCGAATGTCTTGCCCAGCAGCCATTGTCCGCCGGGCTTGCGCAGTTGCCAGTCGCGGGCCGAAACGTCGTGCCCGCAGGCGTACCCGGCCACGTGGTCCAGGGCTTGCTGCTCGGGGATGTGTTTGCCGCGGCGGCCGATGACCACCACCAGCTCGGCTTCGTAGTCCACCTCGCCGCTGGCCCGGGGAAGCACAATCGGCTGGCCGTGCCCGGCCAGGGCCGAAGCGAACTTGGAAAAGATGACCGGCTCGGGGGGCACCTCGGCCCCGCTTTCGCGGGCATGGTCGGCGTAGTTGAGACCCACGCAGAGGATCTTCTGCGGGTTAGGGACAACGGGCAGGAAGTGGGCCTCTTGTTCCTTCAGGTCCGGCTCTCGCCCGGCGCAGGCTGCGGCCCGCTCGAGCAGCTCCTCGCCCCCGGCCAGGAGCTGTTGCAGATCCGGCGGCAAGCCGGGATCGGCTGCATGGAGATCGACCAGGCCCCCTTCCACTTGCAGGGCGGCACGCGGGCCAGCGGCGGTTTGGATCGTGGCCAGCTTCATCGCACGGGTCCTTTCCTGGTGGCGAGGATTCTAGCTCGTGCTTTTTCTGTGTGGTGTGGTACGCTTGGGCCGGTTCTCGCTCGGCAAGCCCCGAGCGTCAGCTCGGGGAATGGCGAGCCGCCGGCGTCAGCCGGCGGTTGGCCAGCGTAACAACGGCCAGAGACGGTAGCAACCGCGTGCTCGCGCACGCGGCTCGCCAGCGGCGTTGCTCGTGTTCCACAAACCGCCGTCTCGCCGTGGCGCGCAGGTGGGCATGCGTTCTGCACCTTCAGGCCAGTTCCAGCGGGAAGGGGGTCAGCAGCTCCACCCCCTGCGGGGTGACCAGGTAGTCGTTCTCCAGGCGGATGCCCGCTCGAAGCTCCGGCCCGTAAAGCCCCGGCTCCACGGTGAACACATCCCCCGGCTCGAACACGTCTTCCCAGTGGGGGTTCAGGTGGGGGGCTTCGTGCGGGAACAGCCCGATGCCGTGACCCAGGTGGTGATTGAATGCCCCGGGCCGATACTGGTCCAGGTGCTGCTGCACGCGATCAAAAAGCTCACGGCAGCGCAGGCCCGGGCGCACGGTTTCCTCCACCATCTGGAACACCTGGCAGATGCACTCCCAGGCGGCCAACTGTTCCTGGGTAGGCTTTCGGTCCACGCTCAAGGTGCGGGCGTTGTCGGCAAAATAGCCGCGGTAGGCTGGCCCCAGATCCAGGATGTAAAGCTCGCCGGCTTCGGCCGTGCGGGGGCGCGGGGGGCCGCCACGCTGGCCGCTGGCGTAGTCGTTGCCCGTGCCGGTGAGCGGCTCGCCCAGGTAATCCACCGCCACGGCTTGAAGCTGGTTGAACATCTCCAGCTCGCACAGCCCCGGGCGGATGATCTGCCGGGCTCGCTGGTACATGGCCCCCGTGGCCCCGATAGCCTGGCGCAGCAGGGCCAGCTCGTCGGGCTCTTTCCGCCGCCGCAGGTAGTAAAGCTGCGGTTCGGCATCGGCCAGTTGGGCCTGGGGGAAAAGCCCCGTCAGGTGCGGCCCGGCCGTCGAGTACTCCACCCCCACCCGCTGCCACCGGGCACACTGGGGCCAGGCGTTTCGGAACACTTCGGCGGTGGCCGCCCGCTGGTCGTTGCGCAAGGTGGAGTGCCACTGGGCCTGGTAGGGCACCACCTCCTGGACCGCAGCTTGCTGGGGCATTTTGCGTTCCGGGGCCACCAGCAGCACGTTGCCGTCGGCCTGGATCGCCGCCAGCGGCTCGAACAACGGCGGATAATGGCAACCGGTGAGCCACTGCACCGTGGCCCGCCGGCACACCACCACCGCGTCCAGCCGCTGGTGCCGCATCCACTCCAGCAGCCGTTTTTGTCGGCTCTGGCAGCCTTCCAGGCTAAGCACAAAGGGGTCGCTCATCGGGGGAGCACCGCGGTAAGAGGGAGGAACGCCAAAGCAAGCAACAGGCGGTATTGTTTCCCAGCCGAGGCCACAACGCAAGCAGCTCGGCGGTGCTGCTTGGTTGCAGTCGCACGTAGCGTGGTGCAAGATGGAACCGCCACGAGGCAAGTGGCCGCTTTCCTCTTGGGAGAGAAAAAACCATGTGCCGAGTCGCGCTGCTTTTCTTTTTTGCTTTTGCCTGGGCCGCGTTTTTCCCCAGCTCCGAAGCGCCTGCCCAAGTCCAAGCTCCCCCGCCGCGGCCCAACGTGCTGCTTATTGTGGCCGACGATTTGGGCTACGGGGACTTGGGCTGCTACGGAGCCCGGCACATCCGCACGCCGCACCTAGACCGCCTGGCCAGCCAGGGAGTGCGGTTCGTGCAGTTTTATGCCAACGGGCCGGAGTGCACGCCCACGCGCACGGCGTTGATGACCGGGCGCTACCAGCAGCGGGTGGGCGGGCTGGAGTGTGCCATCGGTTTTGGCAACGTGGGCCGCTACGACGACGCCGTGCGACTGCAAAAGCGGGACGAGCTGGGGCTGCCGCCGACGGAGGCCACCTTGCCGCAGTTGCTCCACCGGGCCGGATACGCCACGGCTCTGGCGGGCAAGTGGCACCTGGGCTACCTGGACAAGTTCTCCCCCCGGCGGCACGGGTTCGAGCAAGCCGTTTACATCCTGGGCGGCGGCGTGGATTACTTTTATCACTGCGAGCCCCAGGGCCTGCACACGCTGCGGCACAACGGCAAGCCGTTACGGCGTGACGGGCAGTACATGACGCACCTGATCACCCAGGAGGCGCTGCGTTTCTTGCGCACGCACGACGGCCGCCGGCCGTTTTTCCTCTACGTGCCCTACACGGCTCCCCATTTTCCTTACCAGGGTCCGAAGGATCGCCGCGAGGGCCCCCTGCCGCCGGAGGAGTTCACCCGGGGCGATTACGCCACCTACCGGGTGATGATCGAGGAGATGGACCGCGGCATCGGGCAATTGCTGGAGGAGCTCCGCCGCCGGGGCTGGGAGGAGCAGACGCTGGTGGTGTTTTTCAGCGACAACGGCCCCACCCCCCTGGGCAGCGCCGGCCCCTTTCGCGGCCACAAAGGAGGCACGTTCGAGGGGGGCATCCGCGTGCCGGCCATCGTGCGCTGGCCGGGCCACTTGCCCGCAGGGCGAGTGATCCGCCAGGTGGCGCTTTCGATGGACCTGACCGCTTCGATCCTGGCCGCCGCCGGGGTGCAAACGCCGCGGCCGCTGGATGGGATCGACGTGCTGCGGCTGGTGGCCCGCGGGGAACAGGTGCCGCGGACCGTTTTTTGGCGGCAACGCCGGGGGCAGCGTACCTGGTGGGCGGTGCGCCGCGGGGCATGGAAGTACGTCCGCCGCCGGGACGCACAGGGGGAGCAAGAATACCTGTTCCACCTGGAACAGGATCCGGCCGAAGCCTGGAACCGACTTCGGCAATACCCCCAGGTGGCCGCGGAGCTGAAACGCCTGTTGCAGCGGTGGGAGCAGCAGGTGCGTGCCCCCCGCTAGGGATGCTTTTCGCCCCGGTGAAACCCAATTACGATAAGAGCGAGTATCACCTCATGTGGACGTCGTTCCGTCTTGTCTCCAGCAGAAAAGGGTTGCCACGGTGAAACCACTGGCTTGGCTGCGCGGTGTTTCGTGTTTTCTGGTGTGGGTGGTGTTTTCCCCGCTGGTGGCTCGGGCCGAGGAACCGGGCTTGTTCCACCAGACGGCTCACGAGGTGCTGAAAAAGTACGCCCATGCTCCCGACTCCAGCTACGCCTGGAAGGTGCGGCAGCAGGCCAAGGTGGGACCGCACGAAGTGGTGGAGATCATCATGACCTCGCAGACCTGGCGGGGGATCACCTGGAAGCACCAACTGTACCTTCTCAAGCCGGCCAAGGTGACCAACACGCGGGCCGTGCTGGTCATTGCCGGGGGAAGCTGGCGGAAAGCGTACGAAGAACCGCCACAGGGACTCGATATCCCCCGCGAAGCCCACGTGCTGGCCCAGGTGGCCCAGGAGCTGGGCAGCGTGGTGGCCGTGGTCAAGCACGTGCCGTTCCAGCCAGTTTTCGGCGGCATGGTGGAGGACGAGATCATCTCCTACACCTTCGACCGCTTCCTGCGAACCGGGGATACTTCCTGGCCGCTGTTGCGGCCGATGGTCAAAAGCGCGGTGCGGGCCATGGACACCGTGCAGGCCCATTGCCAAAAAGCCTGGAACGTGCAGATCGACGGGTTCACCCTCACTGGGGCTTCCAAACGCGGCTGGACCACCTGGCTCACCTCGGCCGTGGATCCCCGCGTGAAAGCCCTGGCCCCGATGGTCATCGACGTGCTGAACATGCAGGAACACCTCAAGCTGCAACTGGCCTGCTGGGGCGAGTTCTCCGAGCAGATCGCCGACTACACCCGGCGCCACATCCCCGAGCGGATGAACACCCCGCTGGGCAAGTTCCTCAACGCCGTGGTCGATCCGTTCCACCACCGCCACTACATCACCCAGCCCAAGCTCATCATCAACGGCACCAATGATCGCTACTGGCCGCTGGAGGCGCTGAACCTCTACTGGCCCCACCTGCACGGGCCCCGCTGGGTTCTTTACGTGCCGAACAACGGGCACGGGCTGAAGGACTTTGTGCGTGTGGTGGGGGCCATCGCCGCTCTGCACGCCCACAACACGGGCAGCAAGCCGCTGCCGCAGATGGACTGGCAGTGGAAGCAGCACCGCGACGGCTCCTGGACGATCCGCTTGCAGACCAACCCGGCCCCCGAGCAGGTCCGCCTCTGGCTGGCCCAAAGCGACTCCATGGACTTCCGCCCGGTCCGCTGGACCAGCCGCACCCTGAAAGCCGACGCAGAGGGCACCTGGAGCTTCACGCTGCGGCCGGACCAGCAACAGTATCGGGCGGCGTTTCTGGAAGCGCAGTGGTCCCGAGGCCAGCTGCCGCTTTATCTGTC
>JALSGI010000116.1 GCA_026982835.1 Planctomycetota bacterium
AGCTTGGCCGCGTGATCCGGGAAACCCTGGCCCGCGGGGGCAACGTGGTCATTCCCACCTTCGCCGTGGAGCGAGCCCAGGAGCTGCTTTACCACCTGGCCCGGCTGGTTCACGCCGGGGAGCTGCCCCAGGATCTGCGCGTGTTCCTGGATAGCCCGATGGCCGTCGATGTGACGCGGCTGTTTCGCAAGCACAGCCGCTACCTGGACGCGGAGAGTCGGTCGTTGATCGCCTCGGGCCAGGGGGCGTTGCGTTTTCCCGGGCTGGTGATGGCCCGCAGCGTGGACGAGTCCAAGGCCATCAACCAGTTCCCCCGGCCGTGCGTGATCATGGCCACCTCGGGGATGTGCACTGCCGGGCGGGTGAAGCACCACCTGCGGCTCAACCTGCCGCGGCCGGAGTGCACGGTGCTGTTTGTGGGCTACCAGGCCCACGGCACACTGGGACGGCAGATTTTGCAGCGCCCGCACCAGGTGCGTATCCACGGTCGCATGTGGCCGGTGCGGGCCCGGGTGGAACAGCTCTTTGGGCTTTCGGCCCATGCCGACCGAAGCGGTCTGTTGGCCTGGCTTGGGCGGCTAAAGCGCCCAGTGCGGCGCGTGTTCCTCACCCACGGCGAGCCGGAGGCGGCCCAGTCGCTGGCCGAGGAGATCGCCCGGCGTTGGGGCTGGCCGGTGGAGATTCCCGCCTACGGCCAGCAGGTGGAGCTGGGTGGCGAGCCAAGTTGAGTCGGCGGCCCGGCCGCCTCCGCCGACTGAAGTCGGCGGCTTGCCGTTTGGTGAAAAATGGACGCTAGCTTTAGCCACGGGTGAATCGTTTCTTGCAGCCGTGAGCCGTGGGCAGAAGCCCACGGAGAGCACGGCAATCATGCGCCGCTTTCTTATCCTCTCCGGGAGCGTAAGCTCCCGGAGGCGGCAGGACCGCCAGCCACTGGGAGCTTCCGCTCCAGTGCAAGAAAACAGATCACAGCGAGCCGGGAGCGTAGTACGTGTTTGGCCAGCTAGCAGCCGGAGGACCGACGCCGCAGGCGTCGCAGCTTCGTAGCCTCACGGTCGTCAGCCCCCCCGGAAGGCAGCGTTTTCCTTGTACTTGAGCATCCCGAAGGGATGCCAGATGGAGGACCGCTGGCTGTTTCTGGCACCCCTGCCGGGGTGCTAGGTGGGGGAATGGCCATGCTTTCCGGTGATCTCCGCTTCGCTACGACCACCGGCTACCAGGCAGGCAAGCCTTTGGCTTGCTGTTGCTCTGGGAACGCTCCGTCTTGTGCAGGCACGCTAAACACGTACTACGCTCCCAGCTCGCCGGTTTGGTGTACAAATCGGCGATGGTTCTTGCAACGGCGAGCCGCCGGCGTAAGCCGGCGGTTGGCCAGCGTAGCATCGGCCACAAACGGTAGCAACCGCGTGCTCACGCACGCGGCTCGCCGTTCAACCGCGGGCTTACGGTGCGCGGCTGGCTCTTACGCCTCTTGTGGCGGTCGGAGCACTTCCTTGCCCAGCCAGGGGCGCAGCACCTCGGGCACCACCACGGAGCCGTCGGGGCGCTGGTGGTTTTCCAGAATGGCGATCAGCGCCCGGGTAACGGCCACCGCCGTGCCGTTGAGCGTGTGCACCAAGTGGGTGCCCTTTTCGCCTTTTTTCTTGTAGCGGATGTTGAGCCGCCGGGCCTGGTAGTCGGTGCAGTTGCTGGTGGAGGTGATCTCGGCGAACTCGCCCCCCTGGCCGCGGCCGGGCATCCAGGCCTCCAGGTCGTACTTGCGGTAGGCCGGGCCGCCCAGGTCGCCGGTGGCCGTGTCGATCACCTGGTAGGGCACCTCCAACTGGTCGAAGATCCAGCACTCCAACTGGCGGAAATACTCCAGCATCGGGTCGCTTTGCTCGGGGGTGGTGAAGGCGAACATCTCCACCTTGGTGAACTGGTGGACGCGGAACAACCCCCGTGTGGCCCGGCCGTGGGCGCCCGCCTCGGTGCGAAAGCAGTGGCTGACGCCGCAGAGCTTGAGGGGCAGCTGTTCCTCGGGGATCACCTGGTCGGCCATCAGCCCCCCCAGGGTGATCTCGGCCGTGGCCACCAGGCTCAAGTCGGAGTTCTCGATGCTGTAGATTTGCGTTTCCGGCCCGCGAGGAATAAAGCCGATGCCCTGGAGGATTTCGTTTCGGGCCAGGTCGGGGGTGGTCATCAACGTAAAACCTTCGGCAGCGAGTTTGTCCAGCACGAAGCGTTGCAAGGCCAGCTCCAGCAGCACGGCGTCGTTTTTCAGGTAGTAGAAGCCGTGCCCGGCCACGCGAGCCCCCCCTTCCAGGTCGAACAGGTCGAGCAGCTTGCCCAACTCCACGTGGTCCCGCACCGGGAAACCGAACTGCGGCACGGGAGTTTTGCCCTGCCCCACCACCCGGTTGGCCGAGGCGTCCTGGCCCACGGGAGCGTCCGGGTGGGTCATGTTGGGCACCTGGGCCAGCAGGGCGGTGGCCTCTTGCTGCACGCGTTGCAGCTGTTCCTGCACCCGGTCGCGCTTTTGCCGCAGCAGGCGGCCTTGTTCCTTGATCTTTTCGCGTTCTTCCGGCGGGGCCTTGCCGATGGAGCGGGACACCTCGTTGGCCTGGCGGTTGAGCTGCTGAAGCTGGCGGTCCAGCTGGCGGCGCTGCTGCTCCAACTGGGCGAACCGATCCAGGTCCACCTGCACGTTGCGGCGGCGGCAGTTCTCCCGTACCGCCTCCAGGTTTTCCAGCACGAACTTGCGATCCAGCATCGTGTTTTCGCTTTTCTGACACGCAAGGGGGGCGAAACAAGTTCCACGGTGTTTGCCGGTCTGGGGTATTGTAGCGGCTGGGGCGCCGCAGGGGCAGACGGGCTGGCGGGAGGAAACCAAGGGGCATTTTGAAAACTCGCTTTGGCCGCAGCTTGCCCGCCCCGGTACAATGACCCCACGGCTTGCACCGCGGTCCCTTTCCCCCCGGCGAGGGCTTTCCCATGAGCGACTCCCAGCAGTGGATCTGCTACTTGCGTTTCGAGCAGGGCCCCCCGGCCACCGTGGTGGTCGATCTGGCGGCCCAGGACCAGCCCCAGCAGGACCAGCTCCCTTGCTGCACCACGCTGAAACTGCATCTGGAGGATGTGGATTCCTACGGCTTCCCCTCCCCACAGGAGCAAAAGCGTTACGCGGAAGCCGAAGACGCCTTGATCGACGCGCTGGAACAACACGGGGGCTGCCGCCACGTGGGCAGCACCACCGGCCAGGGTCACCGCTGGCTGTGCTGGTACAGCCGGGAGGATGCCGAACTGGAAGAAGCGATCCGGCAGGTGATGGGCCGCTTCCCCCAGTTGCACTACGAGCTGGACACCCAGCCCGATCCCCAGTGGACCCACTACCGCCAGCTGCTGCCCACGGCAGCCGAGTATCGCGTGTTTCTGGACGACCAGGTGCTGCAGCAGTTTCGGGAGATGGGGGACCGGGCCGAAGTGCCGCGGAACGTGGATCATTGGGTTTACTTTCCCGATGCCGAAAGCCGCCATCGGTTCAGCCAACGGGCCCAGGAGTACGGCTTCCAGGTCAAAAGCCAGTGCGACGACGCCCCACGGCGTCTCCCCTTCGAGCTGGTGGTGCACCACACCATGTCGATGGAACCGGCCCGGGTGCACGAAACCACCCTGCGGCTGCTCACGCTGGCCGAAAAGTACGGTGGGCAATACGACGGCTGGGAAACAAGCATCCAGCCGGAGGAGTGAACCGGGGCGATTCTCCCCGCACTGACGGGCGCACGCTCCTCCGGGGGCTAACGCCCGGTACGTGTTTAGCCAGCTAGCACATCACTTGGTTTGGCGCTTCCATGCTAGGAGAGAATGAGCGTTTTTTCTTGCACATGGCGAGCCGCTGGCTTCAGCCAGCGGAGAAAAATAACGCAATGCACTTATTCGGCTCTCCCCGGGCTGAAGCCCGGGGCTCGCCGGACAAAAATCAACTTTTTTGCTCTGGAAACGCTCTGTCTTATGCTCGCACGCTAAGCACGTACAACGCCCGCGGCTCGTTGGCTCTCCGACGGCTGACGCCGGCACCTTGCCGGGGAAAGGCTCGCCAGCGGCGGGCAAGCGGTTACAATCAGGCAAATGCCGTGGTTGCGCGTTTCCCCGCTCCCCGAAGAGCCGCCCCATGACCGAAAAGCTGATCGATCTGCGAAGCGACACCGTCACCCGGCCCACCCCCGCCATGCGAGCCGCCATGGCCCAGGCCGCCGTGGGCGACGATGTGTTCCATGAAGACCCCACCACCAACGAGCTGCAAGAAATCCTGGCCGACATCCTGGGCAAGGAGGCGGCCCTGTATGTTCCCTCGGGCACGATGTCCAACCAGATCGCCGTGCGGCTGCACTGCCGCCCGGGCGAGGAGCTGCTGTGCGAGTCCGGTTGCCACATCTACAACTACGAGCAGGGGGCCTACGCCCAGCTAAGCGGCGTGGTGGCCCGGCCCATCACCGGCCGTTACGGCATCTTCCAGACCGAGCAACTCCAGGGAATGATCCGCCCGGAGGACGAGCACCTGGTGCGTACGCGGCTGGTGTGCCTGGAGAACACCCACAACCGCGGCGGCGGGCGGGTGTGGCCCTATGAAACCTTGAGCGAAGTCTGCCGCTGGGCCCACCAGCACGGTCTGCGCACCCACCTGGACGGAGCACGGCTGTTCAACGCCGTGGTGGCCTCCGGCATTCCGGCCCGGCAGTGGGCACAGCACTTCGACACGGTGAGCGTTTGCTTCAGCAAGGGGCTGGGGGCTCCGGTCGGCTCGGCCCTGGCCGGCCCCAAGGACCTGATCTACGAGGCCCGGCGCCATCGCAAGCTCTTCGGCGGCGGGATGCGGCAGTGCGGGGTGATCGCCGCCGGGGCACTCTATGCGCTGCAACACCACGTGGAGCGACTGGCCCAGGACCACCAAAACGCCCA
The DNA here is from genome assembly GCA_026982835.1 of Planctomycetota bacterium. Taxonomy (GTDB): domain Bacteria; phylum Planctomycetota; class Planctomycetia; order Pirellulales; family S012-138; genus S012-138. The sequence continues at coordinate 4,936 of JALSGI010000116.1, forward strand.
GGTGCTGGCCCGCGGCGTGGCCCAAATCCCCGGGCTGGAGTTGGACCCACCGAAAGTGCACACCAACATCGTCATCTTTCGCGTGGCGCCGGAACTGGCCACCGCGGAAGTGCTGGTGGAACTGCTGGCCCAGCAAGGCGTGTTGATGATCCCCTTCGGCACGCATTCGATTCGGGCCGTTACACATCTGGACGTGGACGGGGGGGACGTGGAACGGGCCGTGGCGATCCTGGGCGAGGTGGTCGATCAGCTGCATCGCCGGCCGCAGCCGCAGGCAAGTGGTTCCTCGCACGCCTACGGCAGCAATCCAAGCAACGAATAACCTCCCCAACAAACAAAAGCCCCCTGGGACAAGCAGCTTTCCCTACGCCCGATTGAGGAAAATCGTGCCCTCGCTGGCGGCGGCCCGGGCTCCGGCCAGCCAACTCCCCGTCACGGCCCCTTGAAAGACGCAAGCTAGGCAGGGGGAGATTACGGCCGAGCCGTTTTTGAGACCCAACTTCCCCCGACCGATCCGACGTAACTGCCCACAAGCACAAAAGTTCCTGCAAAA
>JALSGI010000117.1 GCA_026982835.1 Planctomycetota bacterium
CTCGCCAAAGCGAGAAAAAACGCCGACTCGCACGCCAACCGGCGAGCCGCCGGCTTACGCCCGCGGTTGAACAGCGAGCCGGGAGCGTCAGCTCCCGGAGAAGACAAGCAGAAGCGTTTTTCCAGCCCTCCCCGGGCTCCAAGTCCGGGACTCGCCAAAGTACCGACAACGCCGCCACGCTTGTCCGTTGCCCGGTTGAAACACACCCCGTACCCCCCTCCGGAGAACCTGCCATGCGACGAGTTGGACTTGCCTTCCTGGCGATGTTTGGCCTGTGCTTGTTGTTGCCGCTTGCAGCCGGGGCCGACGAGTGGCCCCAGTGGCGCGGCCCCCAACGCGACGGCGTGTGGCGCGAAACGGGCATCATCGACCACTTTCCCTGGAAGCAAATCCCCATTCGCTGGCGGCAGCCGATCGGTTCCGGCTACGCCGGCCCCACCGTGGCTCAGGGCCGCGTGTTCGTCTTCGACCGCGTGCTGGAACCCCAGCAACAGGAACGCATCCTCTGCTTCGACGCCAAGACGGGAAAACCCCTGTGGCGGTACGCCTACCCGTGCCAGTACAGCGGCATCAGCTACACGGCCGGCCCGCGGGCCTCGGTCACCGTGGACGAAGGCCGCGCCTATGCCCTGGGGGCCGTGGGACACTTCCACTGCCTGGATGCGGCCACGGGGCGCGTGCTGTGGAAAAAAGACCTGCTGCTGGAATACGAAATCCAGCTTCCCATCTGGGGGCTGGCCGCCGCCCCACTGATCTACAAGGATCTGGTCATCCTGCAAATCGGCGGCCGTGATGCCTGCCTGGTGGCGTTCGACAAGGCCACGGGCAAGGAGCGCTGGGTGGCTTTGAGCGATCGGGCCTCCTACTCCGCCCCCATCGTCATCCAGCAGGGAGGCCAGGACGTACTGGTGTGCTGGACCGGCGACCACGTGGCAGGGCTGGCCCCGGCCACTGGCAAGGTGTTCTGGAAAATCCCCTTCCCGCCCACGCGAATGGTCATCGGTATCACCACTCCGGTGGTGGATCGCAATCGGCTGTTTGTCACTTCGTTTTACGACGGTTCGCTCATGCTGGCCCTGGACCCGGACCGCCCCGCCGCCCGCGTGCTGTGGAAGAAAGCCGGGCCGGATGAACGCCACACCCAGGCCCTGCACTCGATCATCTCCACCCCCATCCTGGAGGGCGACTACATCTACGGAGTGGACAGCTACGGGGAGCTGCGCTGCCTGGACGCCCGCACGGGCCGGCGCGTTTGGGAATCGCTCGAAGCGGTGCCCAAGGTGCGCTGGGGCACGATCCACATGGTCCGCCACGGCAAGCGCGTGTGGATGTTCAACGAACGCGGCGAGCTGATCATCGCCCGCTTGAGCCCGCAAGGCTACGAGGAGCTGAGCCGAGCCAAGCTGATCGAGCCTACCCGCGAGCAGCTTCGCCGCCGCGGGGGAGTCTGCTGGGCCCACCCGGCTTACGCCTACCGCTGCGTGTTCGCCCGCAACGACAAGGAGATCCTCTGCGCCGACCTGAGCCGCGGTGAGTAGCTACTGGGGTTGGCGAACCGCCACGGGCTCTTCCCGGGCAGAAAGCCCGGGGCTGACCGAAGCAACGGTCCCGGAGGTCCAAGTCTCCGTAGAGCGCATCACTCCAAACGGCTACGCAAGCCGAAAACTTCGCTAATAGGTATCCCCGCAATCCGGATTCCGTGTGGTTTTATTTAGGCTGAGATAGAGCTTGCTTTAGCAAAGCCTTCAGTTTCCGGTGGAGCGAGTCAATCCGCTTGAGGCGTTTGCGCCGCAACACGTCCCACAGCTCCACCTGCCCATCCTGACGCACACACACCAGACGGCTTTCGTCCAGAAAGCGGCAAAAGATGAAGTGCTCTTGCATGGCAATCATCGCCACGGCCAACGGCCCGTAGCGGTCGCTAATCTGCTTCTCCTGGGGTGTTTCCACATATCGAAACGGCACCATCAGGATTTTCTTTTTCGTGTCAAGCTCCACGAGGAATAATCCATGGAAGGTAGCATACACGAGGCGCTTTCCCTGGGGCGAAAGTGCCACCGTGTTCGGATAAGCGGGGCCGGCAAAACACCCCAGCTGTTCAATCCGCTCCACGCGTCCGGGTTCCGGGGACCACCTGATCCGCCACAGGCCAAGCCAGTCCGCCTCCTGCTCTTGGAATCCGAGGGCCACTACGCCCGGAGCAACTCGCCGGGCAAAGTCGTAGTAAGTTGCTTTCCTTTGCAATTCCAGGGGATGTAAAGAACCTGTTTGGCCCTCAAGCACCAGCAGCCGGGGAAAGCCAGCACGATCTTGCCTGGAGCGGTGAGCGACCACAAAGCGTCCCTCTCCCACCCAACCCAGCGGTACCGGGCTTCCCTCGGGCGAATCGACGCGGCGATGGAATAGGATGCCCTGGGGGGTACTGCGATAGAGAGTCAGCACGGGCGGAAAATCCTTGGCCGGCAGGCTGGAGAACACGGCTAGGTATTCCGTTCCCAATACGATCTTGGAGGCCTGGGGCGACAAGGCCGCGCAGGCCACCACCTGGGGCAGCGGGCCTTGCAATTCGGCCACAAGGGTGGCGTACTTGCCCGGGTCCTGGTACACCACGCGCAACAAGCCGCTGCTACGTTGCTGCATCCCAATAGTCGGAAAAAAACCGGAGGGCAGTTTACGACGCTGAGGAACGAAAACAAATTGTTCGATGATGGCCTTAAAACCCAACCTCCGTGTTTGGCCATCCTCCAGCGACGTGACGAACAGCATCCCGCCTTGGGTAGTGTAGAGCAGACGGGCCAGGGGATCCCAGTCGGCATACGTGACCATTGGTACGGCAATCTCACGCAACGAGGGAACGTCTTCCCCCTCGAGCATCAATCCCATCGTCGCTGCCGCACCGAACACCGCAAGGATCGTTGCTCCAACTACCAGTAACGGTTTCCGCAACATGCTCGATCCCCCGTATAGCCTCCAGAAGGGAAGTTGTTCCAAGAGGCGAAAAAACTCCCGAGAATATAACGCCGCTTGGCCGGTGCTCTCACACCACTCCAAAGACTAGCGCCGACACACTCTCGGCAAGCCCGACTCCTGCGAGCAGAAAAAATGTGGAGTGCGGCGGCTCGCCACCGCTTTGTCTTGCTCCGGCTTGCCGGAGCACACATGAGCGGAAGCAAGCTTCCGCACTCCAAAACCACACCGGCGAGCCGTCAGCTTTAGCTGGCAGAGGCGGCCACCACATCGCAGCCACTGGGAGCTTCCGCTCCAGGGCAAAAGCAGCACCTTCCAGACGAACCTCAGCGTTTGCCGCGCGGCGTGGCGGCCATCCGCCGTCGGGCCTTGAGTTGGGCCAGCGAGCCCCCCACCCGGCGATCTTCCCGCATGGTCCGGGAGAATTGATCGGCAAAGGGATCGTCCTTGCGGGCCTGCGAAGCGCTTCGACCCGAACCAGCCGCGTTTCCCCGGGGCGTCGCCGCCCAGGGGCTACCCCGCTGTGGGGCCCCGGCTTGCCGGAGCAACCGCCGGTCCATCTGGTGCAGGTCGTGCACCCACACGCGCACGCCCATCCCGCGATGCGAGGTGCTTTGCCCGAAGGCGCGATTGCGCAAGGGGTGAAACCCAAACTGGCTGGCCCCCCAGGCACTACGCGAAACCGAGCCCAGGTGCGTGTAGCCCCCCGTGGGCACCACCACCGTGGTGCTGACCGAAAAAACCGAATAGCTGGGCAACTGCACCACCACGGGCTGCTGGGCCGGCAAAGAGGCACTTCCCAGCAACAGCACTCCCGCCAGGGCCGAACCGGTGAAAAACGCTTTCATGCCTTGGCCCTCCCCACTTGGAGTGTGCCCCCTGGGAACAAGTTGCATTGTAGCAGATCGGGGCCGCCGGGGTCCAAGGGATTTGGGGCGCGGTAGGGCAACTCGCAAGCATCTGGCAAGCATCTCTGGCAGTATTCTTGTTGGCGAGCCGGGAGCGTTAGCTCCCGGTTGCTAAAGCGAAGTGACACTCGCCGCCGTTTTTGTGAAAAACCGCATGCTCACGCATGCGGCTCGCCGGGCAAGAACAAACACCGGTTCTTGTTCACCAGCGGCGAGCCGCCAGCTTTAGCTGGCGGAGGAAAACCACCAACGAGCGTTGCTCCTGGCTTGCCCCAGACTGAAGTCCGGAACTCGCCGGAGGCCAAAGCAGTCCGGAACGCGGGGCGGCTTCGTCGGAAATATCAAGCTACGCCGGAGCTTGAGACGCTAAACGGCGACACGTATCAGGTAATCTTGCTAGACACCGCTCCCCAGGCGCGGTTTGCGCTTCGGCCCCCGGGGGGTAAAATCGTCGCTTTGATCCGCCTTCCTTGTCATGGCGGCGCGTGTTGCTATGTGTCCCACGCTCCAAGGAGCCCGTGGCGCCATGCCCCGATACAACCCCCAGGTGATCGAACCCAAGTGGCAACGCTACTGGGAACTGCACCACACGTTCCGCACCCCCCGGCTGCCCCAGGGCAAAAAGTTCTACGTGCTGGACATGTTCCCCTATCCCAGCGGCGAGGGGCTGCACGTGGGCCACCCGGAAGGCTACACGGCCACCGACATCATGGCCCGTTACAAACGCATGCAGGGCTGGTGCGTGATGCACCCGATGGGTTTCGACGCCTTCGGGCTTCCGGCCGAGGAGCACGCCATCACCAAGGGCGTGCCACCGCAGGAGAGCACCTACCGCAACATCGACAACTTCCGCCGCCAGCTCAAAATGCTGGGCTTCTCCTACGACTGGAGCCGGGAGCTGGCCACCACCGACCCGGAATACTACCGCTGGACCCAGTGGATCTTCCTGGTGCTGTACGACACCTGGTTCGATCCGCAGCAGCAAAAAGGGCGACCCATTGCCGAACTGCCCATCCCCGAGGACGTGCAGGCCCAGGGCCCTCGGGCCGTGGAACAATACCGCGACGAACACCGCCTGGCCTACCAGGCCGAGGCGCTGGTGAACTGGTGCCCGGCCCTGGGCACCGTGCTGGCCAACGAGGAGGTCAAGGACGGCCGCAGCGAACGGGGCGGGCATCCGGTGGAACGCATCCCGCTTCGGCAGTGGATGCTCCGCATCACCGCTTACGCCGATCGCCTGGAACGGGAACTGGATCTGGTGGACTGGCCCGAGGGGGTCAAGGCCCTTCAGCGCAACTGGATCGGGCGTTCCGAAGGGGCCGAGGTGGACTTCTTCATCGGTTCTCCCGAGCAGTTCCAGCAGTGGAAAGCCCGGCGGCAACAAAGCGGCTTTCCCCGCAAGCCGGAAGCCAACGTGCTTCGCGTTTATACCACGCGGCCCGATACGCTCTTTGGGGCCACCTACATGGTCATCGCCCCGGAGCATCCGCTGGTGGAAAAGCTCACCACCGCGGAGCATCGCCAGCAGGTGGAAGCCTACTGTCGCCAGGCGGCCACCAAGAGCGACCTGGACCGCACCGACTTGGCCAAGCAGAA
>JALSGI010000118.1 GCA_026982835.1 Planctomycetota bacterium
CATCTGCGATCCGGCCAAACGCGACCCTCGTACCCGCCAAAGCGCCGATCATTCGCTCTATTACATCCTGGGGCGGATCCTGGCCAAGGCGTTCCGCGGGGCGGCTGCGGACTGGATGGGGCTGATGCTCCTGCCGGAAGACTACACCCCCCAAGCCCTCCAGGACCCGCTGACGCGGCAACTGATGCAGCAGGTGGAGGTGGTGCACGGCGGGCCGGAGCTGGACGCCCGCTACCCGGAGGGAATCCCCACCCGCGTGGCCGTGGAACACGCCACCTTGGGGCGTGTGCCGGGGGAGCTGGTTCTGTTCCCGCTGGGGCATGCCCGCTGCCAGCAAGAGCCGTTCGACCAGGTGCTTCAGGCCAAGTGGGAGCGGTTGCTCTGCGGGGCGGTGGCCCAGCCGCAGCCGCTGCTGGAGCGATTTTTGCATCTGGAGGGGCTCCCGGCGGCCGAAGTGGCCCGGCTGTACGATTTTCCCTGGAAACAGCTGGAGTTTTCCGGGTTGTAGCCCCCTGGGAACTCCCCACAATAAAGGGAACTTTGCCCCGTTGGGTTCGGCCCCGGCGAGCCGCTTTGCTGCGGCGGGAAAGGAGACAGGATGTTGCGCAAGGTGATCTTGGACTTGGACCCGGGGATTGCCGACGCCGTGGCCCTGGCCATGGCCCTTTACGAGCCCCGGCTGGAAGTGGTGGCCGTGACCGCTTGTGCGGGCAACGTTTCCCCGGAGCAAGCGACTCGCAACCTGCAGGGGCTGATCGAATACCTCGACCCGCCCCGGTGGCCCCGGCTGGGAGCGGCTCCCACGGGCGAAGAGAACTGGCTGCCGGACCACCAGGAACTCTACGGCCCGCGAGGACTGGGGCCGCTCAACCTGCCCGTGGCCGAACTGCACCACCTTCATCCGGCCGACAAAGTGATCATCGACGAGGTGCGGGCGGCCCCCGACCAGGTGACCATCCTCTGCCTGGGCCCGGCCACCAATCTGGCCGCGGCGATGCAACGCGATCCGGCCGTGGCTGGGTTGATCGGTCGCGTGGTCCTCTGCGGCGGAACCTACGCCGACCCCGGCGACGTGGGCCCCGTGGTGGAGTTCAACATGCTCTGCGATCCGCTGGCCGCCCAGCGGGTGTTCCACTCCCGAACCACCAAGACCCTGGTGCCGCTGGACGCGGCACGCCAGCTGGAGTTCGGCATCGAGCTGCTGCAACTGATCCCCCAGGAACAGACCCGGCTGGGACGCCTGCTGCACCCGATGCTGGGCTATCTGTTTCGCGCCTACCGGGAACGCCAAGGCATGGAAGGGGTGTTTCTGCCCGAGGTGATCGCCCTGACCCAACTGGTGCGGCCGGAACTGTTCCAGACGACCTTCGTGGCCGGGGACGTGGAGACTTCCGGGGAGCTGACCCAGGGGGCCACCGTGTTCGACCGCCGGGTGCGGCCGCAATGGAAACCCAATATCGACGTGGTCACGCGGATCGAGCCCCAGCAGGTGATGCGCTACGTGATCGACGCGCTGCACCAGGCGGCCAGGCGAATGGCGTGAAAAAGCCGGGGGAGCAAAATGTCCTGTTGCCGCCTGGGGACCGCCGACTGCCGGCGCCCTTTGGGGGAACTTGCCGCCTCCTGGCAAGCTCCACTTTGAATTCGCTATTCTTTCCATTCCGCAGCCGGTGGTATATTCCGGGCGGGTAGTTTGCGTCCCTTGTCCGCGTTTCGCCTTGCGAGCAACTTCCATGGCCCGACAACGCATCGTCACGGCCGCCGCCGAAAACCACGAAGACCACTGGCAGCAGCAGCTCCGCCCCCGGCGGATGGCCGACATGATCGGCCAGAAACAAGTGGCCGCCCGGCTGCAAATCGCCATCCGCGCAGCCAAAAAGCGCGGGGAGCCGCTGGGGCACGTGCTGTTTGACGGGCCGCCGGGACTGGGCAAAACCACCTTCGCCACCGTCATTCCCAACGAACTGGGCGTGCCGCTGCAAATCGCCAGCGGAGCCCTGCTCACCGCCCCCCGCGACCTGATGCCCTACCTGACCAACGCCGAGCCGGGCTCGGTGCTGTTCATCGACGAAATCCACCGCATGTCCAAGGCCGTGGAGGAGTTCCTCTATCCGGCCATGGAAGACTTCCGCATCGACATCCTGCTGGGCGAAGGGATCAACGCCCGTACCATCAACATGCAACTGAAGCGGTTTACGCTCATCGGGGCCACCACCCGTCCCGGGCTGATCTCCGGCCCGCTACGCGACCGGTTCCAGATCCGCGAGCATCTGGACTTCTACACCGACGAAGAGATGACCCAACTGGTGCTGCGCAACGCCGCCAAGCTCCAGGTGGAGATCACCCCCGAGGCGGCCCGCGAAATCGCCCTCCGCAGCCGCGGCACGCCCCGGGTGGCCAACAACCATCTGCGCTGGGTACGCGACTACGCCACCAGCGAAACCGCCGACGGGCGGATCACCCAGGAGGTGGCCTGCGCCGCGTTGGAGATGAAACACGTGGACCGCCGCGGCCTGGACCAGCAAGACCGCCGCTACTTGCAGGTGCTGCAGGAGGTGTTCGGCGGCGGCCCGGCCGGACTGGAAGCCATCGCCCACACGATGAACACCTCCCCCGACACCCTGGAAGACGACGTGGAACCGTACCTGTTGCGGTTGGGCTTCGTCGTGCGCACCCCCCGCGGACGCAAACTCACCGCCGAGGCACTAGAGCACCTGGGGCTTCCCCACTCGGGTCGCTTCGGCAGCAAGGGACAGCGGCACCTGTTCGGCACATAAGCCTGGCTTGCGGGGGGCTTGGGGGCCTGAGGGCGTGGAGGCTTGAGGGCGTGGAGGCATACAGAGCCCCGCACGTCAGTGCGGGGAGAAACCGCATCGGCGTGCGGCGTGCGGCTTGCGCCGTGCGCCGGAGCTTCCGCTCCAGAGGTCTTGGGTCGTGGGTCTTGGGTCTTGCGCAGGAGCTTCCGCTCCGAAGTGAAAACAAACGCTAATTCTTGCAACCGGCGAGCCGCCAGCTTCAGCTGGCGGAGGGCTTGAGGCTTGGGGGCGTGGAGGCTTGGAGGCTTGGGGGCTTGGAGGCATACAGAGCCCCGCACGTCAGTGCGGGGAGAAACCGCATCGGCGTGCGGCTTGCGGCGTGCGGCGTGCGGCTTGCGCCGGGAGCTTCCGCTCCAGAGGTCTTGGGTCGTGGGTCCTGGGTCTTGCGGTGGTGCTTCCGCACCAGTGCAAAAAGCGTTTCTTCTTGCAACCGGCGAGGTGCCAGCTTCAGCTGGCGGAGGAAAACACGCAATAAAAGCATCTACTTGGCTCTCCCCCGGCTAAAGCCGGGGGCTCGCCAAAGCGAGAAAAATGCCGGCTCACACACCAACCGGCGAGCCGCCGGCGTCAGCCGGCGGTTGAACAGCGTAGCGACGACCACAAACCGTAGCAACCGCGTGCTCACGCACGCGGCTCGCCGGAAAAAAACGACTCCTTTGCCTGGTAACACTCCGTGTTGTGTTGGCATGCGGAACACGTACCGGCGGGGCAAACCGCACCGAACCGCTTACTCGCCTTGCTCCTCTTGCGGCGCGGCTTCTCCCCGGACTTCGATCTCCTGCCGGTAGCGGTGGCTCAAGTAGGCCAGGGCCCAGAAGTCGTACAGCGCATGGGCCAGGCTTACCGAGACCAGGCTTCCCGTATAGTAAAACAGCCAGCCGAACGCAAACCCGATGATCGTGGCCAGCAGGAAATAAAGCGGCGTGATGGCGTGCAGCCCGCCGAACACCACCGAGGCCACCACCACCGCCGGCCACAGGCCCAAGTGTTGCTGCAACTTGGTTTGCAGCACACCGCGGAACAGCAGCTCCTCGCCCCAGCCGGCAGCCAGGGAAAGCACGGCCCACTGCCACCATCGGCCATGGAGAAGCAAAGGCCCCAACAACCGCACGATCTGGCGAAAGATCTCTTCCAGAGGTTCCCAGCGCCGTTGGGCCAGCAGCCAGGCCGCGGCGATCATCCCCCCGGCGGCGATCCCCCCTTGCAGAAACGGTTCGGCCCGCAAGGGAAACAGCCCGGGAAACAGCTCCACCTCCATCAGCCAGGCCAGGCCCAAGGCCAGCAGTCCCAAGCCCAGCTCGAAAATCGTGCCCACCTGGAACAAATGCCCGGCGGTATGCTGCTTGGAGGAAAGATGCTGCATGGGAGCGGACGAAAAAAGAGGGGGGAACCGGGGTTTGTTCGTTTTTGCCGGGGGAGCTGTCCCGAGGGCCCGTCGCACAAAATTGACCGTGCCAGAACTCCCCCCCTATAATGCAGCGCAACGCCTCGGCCAGGCAATGCTCGTCGCCGCGGGGGATTTTTCCCGAGAGACATTTGCGGTGTTGGCCGCGATTGCGGTGGCGTCATTTGGCCGGGCCGGAGTGCTGCGTGGGCGGGCAGTTGGTGCCCCGCTCCCGTGGAGCAAGCGTGCTGCTAGGCTCGTTTCCTCCGGCACAGGGGATTTCCCGGTGCGATTTTCTTCACCATCCCGGCGCGGCCCCCTTGCCGGTGACCGGGTGCGGTTTTTTTTCTGGTTGTTGATGCTGCTGGGGCCTGGCCCCACGGCCGGAGAGCTCGCCGCCCAGCAGCCCCCCCCGGGGGAAAAGCCCCCCGCCCCAGGCGACCAGCCCCCCAAAGCCGCCGCAGGCCAGCGCCAGCGGGTGGGCACACTGATCCGCATCCGCCCGCCGCTTTCGGAAGCCACGCAGCACCGGGTGGTGCAGATGGCCAAGTCGTTCGTCCAACGGGCGGCCCAGGGGGAAAAACAGCCGGTGATCGTCTTTCAGCTCACCCCGGGCGAGTACTCCTTCGGCGCGGCTTACGACCTGGCCGAGTCGATCGTGCAGCTCAGCGGGGCGCTGACCGTGGCCTACGTGCCGCACGACTACCAAGGGCGCGGCCAGGTGTTCCGCGGTCACGGGGTGCTGATCGCCCTGGCCTGCGACCAGATCTATCTGGGTCCGGAGTGCCGCATCGGGGAAGCAGGCGCCGGGAGCCAGACGATCCCTGCTCCGGTGCGCAGCGCCTACGTGGACATCGCCCAAAAACGCCGCACCGTGCCTGTGGCCCTGGCCCTGGGGATGCTCGACCCGGCCGTGGAGGTCTGGGAAGTGCAGACCACGGAGCTGGTGCGGCGTTACGTGCTGCGGGAGGAGCTGGAGCAATTGGAGAAGAAGACCACCCTCGTCAAACCCCAGCAGCCGCTAGTGCCCCGGGGCGAGGTGGCCTTGTTCAGTGCCCGGGAGGCGGTGCGGCTGGGGATCGCCTACGTGGCCGAGGATCGCTCGGCGTTGGCCCGAGCTCTGGAACTGCCCGACGCGGCCCTGCAAGAGGACCTTTCCCTGGACGGTGGCTGGCGGGGATTGCTGGTGCGGATCGACGAGCCGCTTTCAGCCCGGTTCGTGGAACGCATCCAGGATCGG
>JALSGI010000119.1 GCA_026982835.1 Planctomycetota bacterium
CGGGCCGACACCCCCAACCCTTCCAAGGCCCCCTGGTACTTCCTCGGCCTGCAAGAGATGCTGGTGTACTACGACCCGTGGATGGCCGGGGTGGTGCTGCCCACTTTTATCATCATCGGCCTGATGGCCCTCCCCTACATCGACTTCAACAAGCAGGGCAACGGCTATTACACCATCGAGCAGCGGCGCTTCTCCTACGCCATGTTCCAGATCGGCTTTTTGCAGCTGTGGGTGGTGCTGATCATCCTGGGCACGTTCCTGCGGGGCCCCAACTGGAACTTCTTCGGCCCCTACGAACCCTGGGACGCCCACAAAGTGCTGGTGCTGAACAATGTCAACCTTTCGGAGTACTTCTGGATCGACTTGATGGGCACCAGCTTGCCCGAGGGGGGCACGTTCTGGGGGATCATCAAGCGGGAACTGGTGGGGATTTTGCTGCTTGTGGGCTACCTGTTCCTGCTGCCCCCGGTGCTGGCCGCCACGGTGTTTCGCAAGTTTTTCATCAAGATGGGATTTATCCGGTACATGATCCTGGTGCAGTTGCTGCTGTGGATGATGCTGCTGCCGATCAAGATGGTGCTCCGCTGGACGTTGAACTTGAAGTACATCATCGCCATCCCCGAGTGGTTCTTCAATTTCTAGCTTCCCACGGAATCGAACCGAACCGCTGTCCAAGCCCCGGAAACGAAAACCCACGCTGGCCCCTAGCCCTCGACGGAATCGACGACCATGCCGGCAAACGAAAAGACCTGGCGGGACATGAAGCGGATGCACGTGGTGTTCGCCATCAGCTCCGTGGCCATGCTGTTGGGCACGCTGTGGATGATGGTGCAAGACCACAACCGGGAGTGGAAGCAGTACCAATATACCTACTACGACCAGATCGAGCCGTGGAGCACGCGCGCCCGCCTGGCCCAACAACGCAGTCAACAGTACCTCCAGGGGGAACAGCAGCGGCTGCGCATCCAGGCCGAGGCGCGGCAGCAAGTGCCGCCGGAGGTGTATCCGCGGCTGTTTGCCGCCTCGGTGCTGTACGAGCAGCGCCAGCAGGCCCAACCCTCCCCGGAGCTGGAACAGCAATTCCTCCAGGTGGCGGCCCTGGCCCAGGCCGCCGCCGAGGCCGAAGCCCAATACGCCGATCTGTACGTGCAATACCACACCAGCGACAGCGCCACGCAGGGGCAGATGCAGTCCCGGCTGGACTCCGCCCGGCAAGGGGCCGAAGCCCTGCGGCAGCGACTGGCCCAGGCCACCGGCGCCCTGGAGCAGGCCGTGGGCGATCCGTCGGCCAGCCCGGTCTGGGAGGCTTACCAGCGGCTCACCCGCCAGCCCGGACAAGCTGCCTGGCAAGGGCTGCTGCAAGAAATGGAAAACGTGCTGGCCCAGGTGCGCTACCGAGAAGACCTGGCCGAGTTGGAGCTGAAGTTCGCCCGGGCCGAGCTGGACAAGGTGCGCAGCGACCTGGGCCTGCGGCTGGACCAGGGGGCCAGCGAGGAGGAGGTGGCCCAGCTGCAACAACAAGTCGATGCCGTGTTGGCCGAAGTGGAGCAGAGGCAGCGGCGCTACGAGCGGCTCAACACCTTCCGCAAGCACCTGGACCGGCTGGTGGCGTCGGTGGACGCCGTGCCGCGGGCGGCCGAGCGGTCGCTGGAGCGGCTGCGGCTGGACGTGCAGCGGCTGGAAAAGACGCTGGCCCAGCAGGAGAGCTTCTGGACCGGTTTGGGCAGGGGGATCGTGCGGTTGCCGATCTTCGATGCGTTCAACAACACGCCGGTGCAGATCGACAACGGCTGGCTGCCGGAGCTGAAGATCGACTTCAACTTCCAGAAGGTGGCCCGCTTCGACCGCTGCCGCACCTGCCACATCTCGATTGACCGCACCGCCCCCGGCAGCGCCACCGAGCCAGCCTATCCCAAGGAGCACATCGTGCGGGGGATCGAGCTGGCGGTGGAGCAAGCCCCGCAGCTGAGTGTGGCCGGGGCCAACGGGCAGGGAGCCACGGTGCTGGCCCCCAACCAGGTGGAATACTACGTGAAGTACTTTCCGGCCCAAGCCGCCCAGTGGATGGTGCAGGTGTACGGGTTCCGCTTCGCCCCGGAAGGGGTGCTGGACCCGGATGCCCCCACGGTGCAGTTCGTGGTGCCCTCTTCGGTAGCCGCCCGCGGCGGGCTGAAACAGGGAGACGTGATCGAGTACATCAACGACGTCAAGATCACCAGCGTCCAACAAGCTCGCCGCCTGCTGCTGGCCCGACCCTACTGGAACCGACCGGTGGTGCTGCAAGTGCGGCGGGGACTGCCCCACCCCTACTGCGCCCACCCGCGGCTGGAGCTGATGGTGGGGGATGCCAGCCCCCATCCGTTCAAGACCTTCGGCTGCACCATCTGCCACGACGGGCGCGACGGGGCCACGGAGTTCCGCCTGGTGCAGCACACGCCCAACACGCTCACCCAGTTGGAAGACTGGGTGAAGCGTTACCGCTGGTTCGACAACCACCACTACTGGGACCTGCCGATGGTCCCCCGGCGGTTTGCCGAAAGCAACTGCCTGAAGTGCCATCACCAGGTGACGGAGCTGCGTCCCAGCGATCGTTACCCGGACCCGCCCGCTCCCAAGCTGGTCAAGGGGCATGATCTCATTGTCAAGTACGGCTGCTACGGGTGCCACGAGATCAACGGCTACGGGGGCTCCGGGGAACGGGTGGGCCCGGACCTGCGGCTGGAGCCCAACTACAGCGAGATCGCCTTGCGGCTGTGGGTCGATCCGGCGTTGTCGCCAGCGGACCGGGAGAAGCGGCTGCGGCGCATCTTCCGCAGCCAGGTGTCCCTGCAAAACGGCCAGCCGACCGATCCGCAAGCTGCCCGGCTGGCCCAGCGATTGCAACAATTGAGCACCCGGGTGGTCCAGCGTCCCGAGGACGCCCAGGCCCGACAGCAACTGATCCAGTTGCTGCAGGAGGACCAGCGTCGGGCCACCAGCCCCACGGCCCAGGGACCGCCGCTGCTTCAGCCCCGGCTGTACGACCTGGCCCGCAACTTGCAGGACGTGGAAAACCCCGGGCGGCTGCGCAAGGTGGGGCCCAGCCTGCGCTACGTGGCAGCGAAGCTGGACCGGGAGTTTCTGTTCAACTGGATTCGCGAGCCGGCCAGCTATCGGCCCTCGACCACCATGCCGCAGTTTTTCGGCCAGTACGACCACCTGGAACTGGCCGCCCGGCAGTTCGCCGCCGAGGGCGTGCCGCCGGAGCAGCTCACCCGAGGCCAGAAACAACTGCTGCAAGAGCCGCATCACACGGCGCAGCTGGAAACGGTCGAGGTCTATGCCCTGGTGCATTACCTGAGCACAGCCAGCGACCCGTTCCCCTATGAAACCCCGCCCAAGGAAGTGAACCAGCCGGCCTCTCCCCAGCGGGGCAAGGAGCTGTTCCACCTCCGCGGCTGCCTGGCCTGTCATACGCACAAGGACTTTCCGGCCGAAGAGTATCCGGAGGCGAAGCAGGACTTTGGGCCCGATCTATCCAACCTGGGAGCCAAGCTGCGCGGGGAACGGGGCCGGCGGTGGCTCTATTCGTGGTTGCGCGATCCTCAGCACTACCATCGCCGCACGCGGATGCCCAACCTGTTCCTGGAACCGATCCGGCACGCCGACGGCAAGGTGACCGATCCGGCGGCTGACATCACGGCCTACCTGCTGCAGGACACCGGCGGCTGGGAACCGAAGTACGAGCTGCCCGACCCGGAAGACGCCGCCTTCCGGCAAGCCCTGCTGGAGATGGCCCTGGACCACTTGAGCGGCACCTTCACGGCCAGCCAGGCTCGGCAATACCTGCAAAACGGGATTCCCGAGGAGCTGGCCGGCACGCTCAAGGGGGACGAGATCGAGCTGGTGGGCGATTTCAGCAGCGAAGAAGAGCGGCTGGACCACCAGTTGCGGTTCGTCGGACGGCGGACGCTGGCCAAGTACGGCTGCTTCGGCTGCCACGAGGTGCCGGGGTTCGAGACGGCCAAGCCGATCGGCACCGGGCTAGCCGGTTGGGGCCGCAAGAAGGAAGCCCAACTGGCCTTCGAGCAGATTTCCCACTACATCGAGCTGACCGAAGGCCAACACGGCAGCGGCGGCGAGTCCGGCCACGGCCAGGCCGAGTCCGGCGGCGGGCACGGGCACCTGGACCTGTTGGCCCTGCCGGACAAGGACAAGGCATTCTACCTGCACTACCTGCTGGGGCACCGGCGGATCGGCTTCCTGTGGCAGAAGCTGCGGGCGCCGCGAAGTTACGACTACATGAAAACCCAGAACAAACGCTACAACGAGCGGCTGCGGATGCCCAAGTTCCCCTTCGACCAGGACCAGATCGAAGCGGTGATGACCTTCGTGTTGGGGCTGACCAAGGAGGCCCCGGAAAGCCCGCAATACCTCTACAACCCCGATCCCCGCCGCGCCGCCATTATGGAAGGCAAGCGGATTTTGCGCAAATACAACTGCGGGGGCTGCCACGTGCTGGAGCTGGAGCGGTTCCGCTTCGCCTACGATCCGGAGTATCCCATCTTCGCCTCCCCGCGGCCGTTCCCCCAGGGAGAATACGAGTTCTTCCGCCCGCCGTTTACCACCCAGCAGGTGGAGCAGTCGCGGCAGCGTGACCCGCGGGGGCTGGGCCATGCCGACATCTGGGGCATGATCCGCCGCGACGCCGACGGCGAGCCCTTGGAAGGGGAAGACGACCAGGGGAACGTCACGGCCATCGTCCAGGTGTGGAAACCCACGCTGATCAACGGCCAGTGGTGGCTCCCCGGCGACGAGCTGATGGTGCCCCAGGCGTGGCTGCAGCGGCAAGGGAAGCACTACCCGGCCTGGGGCGGCCACCTGGCCCGGCTGCTGTATCCCAAGGCGGTGGAGATCGCCCGGGCCAACGACGCGGCCGGGGACCTGAACGCCATCTGGGGCTGGGTGCCCCCGCCGCTGGTGAACCAGGGCCGCAAGACCAACAGCCAGTGGCTGCACGACTTCCTGCTCAACCCCTACCCGATCCGCCCGGCCGTGCTGCTGCGGATGCCGCGGTTCAACATGTCCAGTGCCGAGGCGGAAGCTTTGGCGGCATACTTCGCTGCGGTCGATGATGCGGAGTACCCCTCGCAGTACAACCCGCGACGCGACGCCCGCTACTTGCAGCAACAGGAGGCCCAGCAGCCGGGCCGATTGCGGGACGCCTTCTCCATCGTCACCCACACGCAGCACTGCGGGGCGTGCCACGTGGTGCAGAACTTCATCCCCACGCGGTTCGACAAGGCGCCGAACCTGGCCGAGGTGTATCGCCGCTTGCGGCCCGAGTACGTGCGGCAGTGGCTGGCCAATCCCAAGCGGTTCCTCCCTTACACGGCCATGCCCAACACGCAGTTCAAGTTGGGCCAGCCCACCCAGTTCGCCCCGCGAACCTT
>JALSGI010000120.1 GCA_026982835.1 Planctomycetota bacterium
GGCCCGGGGACTGGTCCAGGCCATGAAAGGAGCCCTGGAGCTGCACGCCCGATGGCCGCAGAACCGCCAGGCTCTGGTCGCCAAATGGGAACGGCGGCTCCGCTGGCAGCGGCCCGAGCAAATCCCGGCTCTCCGCGGGCGTGTCGCCCCGGTGGCACAAGACCGGCACAGCTGCTTCCACTGCCACTTTATCCAGGGCGGGGAGATTCTCTCGAAGCGTCGGGCCGGGATACCGGTGGAGGACCGGGACCTGTGGTGCTATCCCATGCCGGAGCTGCTGGGTTTTTCGCTCGATCCGACCCAGCGTGCCCGGGTGCGGCACGTTCGCCCGGAAAGCGTGGCCGCCGAGGCGGGGCTGCAACCCGGGGACGACATCCTGCTGCTGGACGGCCAGCCGCTGCTTTCGATTGCCGACGTGCAGTGGGTGCTGCACCACGCCCAGGATGGCGACGTACTGCCGATGGTGGTCCGCCGCGGTGGCAAGCAGCACCAGCTGGCCCTGCCGCTTCCCCACCGCTGGCGGCGCAAGGGGGAACTTTCCTGGCGAGCCATCACCTGGATGCTGCGGGCAGAAGTGCTGGGATTCCACGCCGAGCCCCTGGGCCCCAAGGCCCGAGCCCACCTGGGCCTGAAACCCCACCAGACGGCTTACCGTATTACGCGGGTGGCCCCGGCCTGGAACAAGCACGCCAACCCGGCGGCCCGCAAAGCGGGACTGCACCGCGGTGATGTGCTGCTGGCCGTGGACGGCCGCCGGTTGCCCCCGACGCTTTCGGAGTTCCTGGCCTGGATCGCCCAGCGGACCAAGCCGGGGCAAGAAGTGACCCTGGACCTTCTGCGGGGGGATCGCCGCCTGCGGGTGCGGCTGCGGCTGAGGTAAAGACCTTCTGTGGCGAACGCAGCCTGTCCTTCGGGCAAAGCGGCTGTCTCAATACTTCACCGCGCTGGTGGCCGCTTTGAGTGTTTTGAGCATCAGCCCTCCCGGGGCCTGCTGCCCGGTGAACAGCTTGAACTGGGCGGCCGCCTGGCGCACGAACATATCCACCCCGGTGATGGTGTGGCACTCGGTCTCCTTGGCGTCCTTGATCAAGAGGGTGTTTTCGGGGTTATAGACGGTATCGAAGACGATCATCTCCGGCCGCAGGGCCGAGCGGTTGTAGGGGGATTCGTCCACCTTGGGGTGCATGCCCACGGGAGTGCAGTTGACCAGCAGATCGCAGTCCACTTCGTGGCGATGTTCCCATTCCACCACGCCGCAGCCAAGCAGATTGGCCAGCTCTTCGGCCCGGCCCAGCGTCCGACCCGAGATGACCACCTGCATCTTCAGCTGCGTCAGGGCGTAAGCGATCGCCTTGGCCACGCCGCCGGCGCCGAGGATCAAGGCGGTGCGTCCCTTGAGATCGCGGGCCGCCCCGCCGCGGGAGCGCATGTGGGCCTCCAGGCTCTCCAGGGCCGCGCGGATGTCGGTGTTGTAGCCTTTGCGCTGGCCGTCCTCCCAGACCAAGGTGTTGGCCGCCCCGGTCCCCTGCACCCCCGAGTCCATGAAATCCAGGTAGCCGGTCACGCGTTCTTTGTGCGGGATGGTCACACTCAGGCCCCGCACGCCCAACGCCTCCACGTCGCTTTCCAGGAACTCGGGCAGGTCGTCCGGCGGCACGCGAAACGGCACATACACCTTGTTCAGGCCCAAGGCGCGAAAGGCCGTGTTGTGGATCAGCGGGCTGAGGCTGTGCCCCACCGGGTCGGCAATCACCCCATAGACTTCCGTCTCCGGGCCGATCTGGTCGTAGTGATACACGTTTTTCATCTCGTCGAAGCTCAACTGCCCCGGGGCCAGCGTCCGCTCGTGGTGAAACGTGGCGTAAGTGAACGGAGCGCCGAACTTGCCGACCAGCACCCGCGACGGGGTGCCGATGTCGCCCATGCAAATGCCCACGGTGGGCACTTGGGCCTTTTGCACCAGTTGCAGCATGCGCACATTGTCGTGGGGGCGGTTGGCCATGGTGGCGATCTTCACCACGTCGGCATCCAGGGCGGCCAGTCGGGCGTGGATTTCCTCTAGATCCTCCGGAGTGCGGCGAAAGTCGTGATAGCTGATAATTCGCTTGGTTTTGCCGAACCGGGGGATGGCCTTGGCCACGTCTTCCTCCAGATCGACGTACTCCACCCCGGCCACGATGGCCGACCGCAGCAAGATGCGCCGCTGGTCCTCGGTGCCGCTGAACCGTCCCCCGTCCTGGGGCCGCCGCACGGTAATCACCACCGGGCAAGGACGATTGTCGATCAGGCGGCCCAGATTCACCCGTCCCTTGAGATAGTCCAGGCGCAACTCCAGCAGTTGCGCCCCCTTTTCGGCCAGGTGTTCCATTTCGGCTCGAAACAACCGGTGCCGCCCGCGGCCGATGCTGACACAAATCATCGAACAACCTTCGATCCTGTTCCCAGAAGTCCAATCTCTTCGCAAGCACTTCGATTACTGCCCGCTACCCCCCGGCAGGCAGACTCCCCATTATAGACCAAGCTCCCGCGGCCGTAAGCAGTTCCCCGCAGAGGAAAAAGGCGCCTCGACTTGGGGCACCTGCCGCTGTTGCCGTTTTCCCCGGCAGGGAAGCTGGCGTACACTATAAAAGGGAACTCTCAGGCCGCGCAAGAGGGACATCCGAAGCGCAGCCTCCGGCAGTGTGTTCGCCTCCGGCGACGCATGCCCCCGGTAAACAGGGCCGGCTGTTTGCGTTCCCGCTGAAGTTGGCCTTTCCCCGAGTGTGTTTTCCTCCACGGCAAGACCACCCCCGCTTGGCTGGCTCCAAAGCACGCATGCCTTCCCGATCCCCCGATTCCGCTCCCCTGCCACGCGGCTCCGCCGAAGCCCTGCGGCGCTGCCAGCAGCGGATCGGGTACAAGTTCCGTAAATCCAGCCTGCTCCGCCAGGCGCTAACCCACGCCTCGGGAGCCACGCACCGCCTGGCCTCCAACGAGCGGCTCGAGTTTTTGGGCGATGCGATCCTGGGACTGGTGGTTTCCGAGCTGCTCTACCAACACTACCCCAAAGAGCTGGAAGGAGAGCTGACCCGGATCAAGTCCATCGTGGTCAGTCGCCGCACCTGCGCCAAAATTGCCCGGATGATCGGGCTGGATGAGTTTCTCATCCTGGGCAAGGGGATGGAGGACCAGCGGCGGCTTCCGCCCTCGCTGGCGGCCGGGGCGTTCGAGTCGCTGGTGGCGGCCATCTACCTGGACGGCGGGCAGGAGGCCGCGGCGGCGTTCATCCGCCGCTTTCTGCTGCCGGAGATCGAAGTAGCCGCCCAGGGCGATCCCGGGGGCAACTACAAGTCCCTGTTGCAGCAGGTGGCCCAACGCGATTTCGGCACCGTGCCCAACTACCTGGTCATGGAAGAAAAAGGCCCCGATCACCGCAAGTCCTTCAAAATCCAGGCCCAAATCCTCAAACGCCGCTTCCCGCCGGCCTGGGGACGCAACAAAAAAGAGGCCGAGCAGCGGGCGGCGCTGAACGCCTTGAGCGCCCTGGAGGGGAAGCCGATTCCGTTTGAGGACTGAGCCCCCAAGACCTCCCCGATTCGCGTTTTTTAACCAGTTGCCAACTCCCCTGGCCCCGGGCGAAAAAAATCCCGCCGCCCAGGGCTTGATTCTCCCCGGCCCCGCACGATAAATATGAAATGGAACGTGTGCCCGAGTGGCGGAATTGGCAGACGCGCATGATTCAGGTTCATGTGGCCGCAAGGCCGTGGAGGTTCGAATCCTCTCTCGGGCACCTCGGGGAAAGCCCTTCCAGACTCCGTCCCAACCTGCGGCCCGGTCCGTCAGCGGGGCCGCCACGAACAAAGAAAAAGAAAAACCCCCGGGCGAACCGGGGTCCGTCCCGGGGAGAGGTTTCTTCCCCGTTTTTTTGTGTCGAAAACACTACAGACTCTAGTATAATTAGGGCATGAGCACCATGCTACAAGAGAAGTACCTCACCGTGGCAGAAGCAGCCGAACGCCTGGGAGTGAACCACTCGCGGGTGTGCCAGCTTTTGCGCGCTGGTCGGCTGAAAGGGCAGAAAATAGGCCGCCTTATGTGGCTAATCCGAGAAGAGGACCTAGAGAAATTCGCTGCGGAAGAAAGGAAGCCTGGAAGACCACGCAAAAACAATGGTACTAACTAGTCGAAAAAAGCACGATTTTTCTGCCTGAAAACTATACAATCTTTTGTATAACCCGCCCCGGGCCTAGCGTCCGGGGTTTTTTGTTGGCCGGGGGTTCCCGTGGCCGTCCCCGGCCTTGCCCACGACCCAAGACCCAAGTCCCAAGACCCAAGACTTCCCTTAACCCCTTACGACAGGAGGACTTGCCATGATCACAGAAACCCAGGTTTCCACCATCGAGAAGCAGGCCCTGGAGGCTCTGCGGGCCTACCAGCAGGCCAAGGCCGAGTACGACCGGGTCTTCCAGGAGAAGCTGCAGGCGGAGCGGCGCCTGCTGGCCTTTTTCCCCGAGGGGGCCGAGGTGATCCGCTTGGGCACTGTGGCGATGAAGCGGGACCGTTTCGGTACGCTCACGGTGCTGGAACTGGAAGAGCCGGTGGCCCCACAGGAGCAGCAAGGATGAGCCAAAAGCCGCATGTCAGTTACAGCCAAGTGAACATGTGTGCTCAAGGGAGTCAAGGCCGCCGAGGAGCTGATGGATGTGGCTCCCTCCACGGCGGAAATGCCAGAGCAGGAGCAGGAACCGGTTCGCTTGACCGCAGCCGACCTGTTGACTAATCCCCACCCGGCAGGGCCGGGAGCCACTAGGAGCTTCCGCTCCGAAGCGGCTTGCGCCCTGCGCCGTGCGCCTTGCGCTTTGTGAGGAAGCGCTGGTTCTTGCTCGCGCAGGGCGCAAGCCGACCCTCTCGTTGACTTGACCCGCCCGGGAAACGGATTCTGAAGGAAGAAGTTCTCCATCCCCCATCCACGGAAGGAGTTTTCCGATGAGCGCCTACAACCTGGCCCTGTTCCACCGTGCCTTGGACCTGATGCGCCGCGATGCCCAGGCCGAAAAGCCCAGCGGCGAACTTGCAAACTTGCTTGCCGAGTTTTGGGCTGTGGCCCAGGAAGAAAAACCCCCTTGGGCCGCCCCGTTCCGCAAAACCCGGCTGTGGCAGGATGAACAAACCAAGCAGCTTCACCCGGAAGTTTTTCAGGCTCTCCAGCGGGCCGGAGAGAAGTTCTGGCCCACCCAGTACCCCAAGCCCAAAGTGCCCACCCCCCAGGAAATGCACCGCCAGGGGGTGCCCGAGTGGCAGATTTGCCACACCTGGGGCCTGATGCACAACGGAGCTCCCGACTTGGCCAGGCTACGCGAAGAACTGGAAAAGGGCGGCACCCACACCCGCAACAAGAAGCCCCTTCCGGTCCAGCAGGTGGAGGCGGCCCAGCAGGAGCGGCT
>JALSGI010000121.1 GCA_026982835.1 Planctomycetota bacterium
AATCCGGCTTCCAGGTGCAACTGCTGCTGGGAAGCGGCAAGGGCGAGAAGCGGGCCACCGGAGAAAACCTCCGCCGGGTGCTCCTGGGCAGCTTCCTGGAGCAAGTGGCCCGACTGGGCAAGCAGGTCGTGCGTCAGGCTCCTCGGCTGGTCAAGGCTCGCCAGCAACCCAACCAGGTGGCCAACCTGGACACGCTGTCGGTGCTGGCCCACGAGGAGGTGAAAAAACTCCCGCCTGTCAAACCGCCTGCTTCAACAAGTGCCAACTCTAATCCTCAAGTCAAACCGTCTGCTCCAGTAAAACGCCCCCCGCGGCTCAAAGCCCCCTTTACTGCCCAAGAGGCTCTGGAAGCCCAAAAGCGTTGGGCCGAGCATCTGGGTTCTCCTGTGGTCAAAACCAACACCATCGGCATGAAACTGGTGCTCATCCCCCCGGGAGAGTTTCAGATGGGCTCCACCCGAGAAGATGTGGACCAGGTATTCAAGGAGTGGAAGAAAGCCTACCCCAAGGCAGTACGGGATTTTTGGATCGAGGATGAACTTCCCCAACACCCGGTGCGGATCACTCGGCCGTTTTACCTGGGGGCGTATGAGGTCACGGTGGGTCAGTTCCGCAAGTTTGTGCAAGAGACTGGCTACCGCACCGAGGCCGAAACCGACGGCAAAGGCGGCTGGGGCTACAATGCCCAGGAGGACAAACTCGAGCAATCGCCCAAGTACACCTGGCGCAACCCCGGCTTTCGCCAAACGGACGACCACCCGGTGGTCAATGTAAGCTGGAACGACGCCCAGGCGTTTTGCCGCTGGCTGAGCCGCAAAGAGGGGGTCACTTACCGCTTGCCCACCGAGGCCCAGTGGGAATACGCCTGCCGGGCCGGCACCACCACATGGTGGTATCATGGCAACAACGCCGAAGGGCTGGCCCAGGTGGCCAATGTGGCCGACCAAGCTGCCAAGCAGAAGTTTTCAAATAGGACAACAATTTCGGCCAACGACGGTTTTGTATTCACCGCTCCGGTGGGTCAGTTTCGTGCCAACGGGTTTGGTCTTTACGACATGCACGGGAATGTGTGGGAGTGGTGCGAAGACTGGTACGATGCGAAGTTCTACTCCCGAAGCCCGCTGGAAGACCCTGTGAACAACCACCATCAAGGTAAATATCGCGTGTTGCGTGGCGGGTCGTGGTACAGCCACCCATTGAGCACCCGATCTGCCAACCGCGAGGGGGGTGTGCCAGAGTACCGCCTCAACAACATCGGTTTTCGCGTTGCCAGGGCCGTGGAGTAACGGCTTGCGCCGGGTGCTTCCGCACCGAAGTGAGAACAAACGCTAATTCTTGCAACCGGCGAGCCCCGGGTGTTAGCCCGCGGTTGAGCGGCGAGCCGCCAGCTTCAGCTGGCGGAGGAGAATAACCAAAAGCGCTAATTCGGCTCTCCCCGGACTGAAGCCCGGGGCTCGCCGAAGTCACAATAAGCGCCGACTCGAACACCAACCGGAGAGCCGGGAGCACGAGCTCCCGGTTGCTTTGCACGATACGACCAGCGCCACTGTCTGGAAAAACCGCATGCTCGACGATGCGGCCGGCCTATTCGGCGTTTTCCAGCTCGGCCATCACCTCGGGGGGCAGCCCTTCGGGAACGGGGCTCTTGGGCTGGCGGCGGCGCAAGTAGAGCTTGATCGGCACCTCTGAAAACGGCGTCTCCTCCCGGAACGCCCCCAGCAGGTAGCGCTGGTAGGTGGCGTCGAAGGCGGCCGGGTTGTTGCAAAACAGCACGATCGTCGGCGGCTCCACGCCCACTTGCGTGGCGTAGTAGATCTTGGCCGGACGATGCTTGTGCAACGGAGGCGGATGGCGCCGCAACGCCTCGCGGAGCAAGCGGTTCAACGGGCCGGTGCCGATGCGGTTGCGGGCCTGGTCGAACAGCAGCTGCGCGTGGTTGATCAGCGCCCGGACGTTCTTGCCCGTTGCACCTACGATAAACGCAATCGGCACATACCACATGGTGCGGAACGTCTCCCGCAGGTAGCGCACCCAGCGGTCGGCGCGGGTCTGCTGCTGCACCAGGTCCCACTTGTTCACCACGAAGATGCAGGGCTTGTACTGCTCGGCGATGTAGGAGGCCAGTTGCTTATCCACCCGGGAAATCACGTCCGAGGCGTCGAAGAACAGCAGCACCACGTCGGCCCGGCGGATGCTCCGCTGCGCCCGGTGCACGCTGAAAAAATCCAGCGGCCCCTGCTGGCTCCGGCGGCGCATCAGCCCGGGCGTGTCGATGGCGATGAAGCTACGCCCGTCCAGCTCGAACCGCACATCGATGCTGTCGCGGGTGGTGCCGGGGATTTCGCTGACGATACATCGCTTGGCCTGGGCCAGCGTGTTGACAAACGTGCTCTTGCCCGCGTTACGCCGCCCCACGATGGCCAGTTTCATCTCCGGCTCCGGCGGGGGGGATTCTTCGCCGGCGGGGGGCTTGGGCAGCCGCTCGCAAATCTCCCGCAGCAACTCCTCCTTGCCCCGGTTGTGCACCGTGCTGGTAACCACCAGCTTCCCGCGGCCCAGCCGGTAAAACTCGCCGGCTTGCAGAACCAGCTCGGGATTGTCCGCCTTGTTGGCCACCAGAATGACCGGCACATCCACGTAGAGGAGCCGCCGGGCCACTTCCTCGTCCAGCGGGGTGAGTCCCTGCTGTACGTCCACCACGAACAGCAGCACGTCGGCCGTCTCCACGGCCGCTTCGATCTGCTCCTCGATCTCCCGGGAAAACGTGGCCTCCTCGCCCAGGCCCGCCCCCCCGGTATCCACCAGCTCGAAATACCGGCCGTGGGCTTCCATCAGGTAAACCAGGCGGTCGCGGGTCACTCCGGCCACGTCTTCCACGATGGCGATCCGCCGACCCACCAGCCAGTTGAACAGGCTAGATTTGCCCACGTTGGGCCGACCGACGATGACCACCTGGGGCACGCGGTGCGAGCTGTTGCGGGACATGGCTTCGACAGACAACGAAACGGTTCTTGCCGGGAGTGGAGGGAGCCGGTCCTCTTTAGTTCCATTGTTTCGTCTGCGGCGGGAAAATGCCAGTGTGGCAGCGGGAGCCCCGCACATCAGTGGGAAGACGGTCTTGGGTCTTGGGTCGTGGGTCTTGGGCGAGCCCGCGGCTTCAGCCGCAGGGAGAATCGGCGTGCGACTTGCGCCGGAGCTTCCGCTCCGGAGGTCTTGGGTCTTGCGGCGGTGCTTCCGCACCAGTGCGAGAAAAAGCGTTTCTTCTTGCAGATCGGCGAGCCCCGAGCTTTAGCTCGGTACGTGTTTAGCCAGCTAGCACATCACTTGGTTTGGCGTTTCCATGCCAGGAGCGAATGAGCGTTTTTTCTTGCAAGTGGCGAGCCGCCGACTTCGACTTCAGTCGGCGGAGAACGGCGAGCCGCCGGCGTGAGCCGGCGGCTGAACGGCGAGCCGCGCATCGTAAGCCCCCGGAGGAGCCCCGCACGTCAGTGCGGGGAGAGACGGCATCGGTGTGCGCCTTGCTTCGGAGCTTCCGCTCCGAAGCAAGAAAAAAGCGGCCCAGCGAGCCTGCAGCGTAAGCTGCGGGAGCGGGAAGGCGGGATCCCGGCGAAGCCGCATGGCCGGAAAGAACCACGCGGTTCACTCCCTGGCCGGGTGCACCAGCCGAGGGCTCGGCTGGCGCGGGGCAGAGCTGCCACCGGGAAGCGCCTGCCCGGGAACAGCCCTTTTGCTTCGCCTTCTGCGTCGCCGGGGGCGCGGGCTGGGATAGTTGGGAAACCGCGAGGTGACAAACGCCGCGGCCAGCACTCCCAGCAGTAGGGCAATCACCACGAAGGCCACCGGGTAGGGGGGCCAGCCGGCCCAGCGGCCCAACTCCACTAGCGTCCCGGCCAGCGGCGCCCCGACCAGGTTGCCCAAGTCGTACATCGAAAGCATCATCGTCACCCCCAAGCCCCGATAACGCCGCGGAAAACAGGTGGCCCCGGCCGCCGTGACCGAGGGGAACAAAAACGCATGCCCCATCCCGGCAAACACCGCCGGCACCACCAGCCACCAGCGGGAATCCACCACCAGATAAAGCAGCGTGCTGGCCCCCAGGCAGGCAAAGCCCAAGACGATCATCCGCCGCAGCCCAAACTGCGAAGGCCACCGCCGCGTAAGCAACCGGGTGACCAGGGCCACGGGAGCATAGACCCAAAAGAAGACCATGATCCCTGGGATGCCCAGCGTCTGCGTGTAGGGGCGCAAGTAGTTGTGCGGCAGACCCACGCCGATTCCCACACCCAAGGCCACGCCCAGCAGCGGCAGCCCGGGCCGATAGCGCCGCACCAGCCCGGTCAGCGGGGGCACCCGGCGGCGCCTGCCGTTTCCGGCCCCGGCCGTGGCCAGAAGCGAAGCCACGCAGGTGACCAATCCCAGTGCGGCGGCGATGAGGAACATGCGGTTCACTTCGGCCCGCGTGGAAGGCTCCGGCCCAAAGACCCAGTCCCCCAACAGCGTGCCGCCCATCATGCCCACAAAACCCGAGGTGCCCAACATGCCGATCACCTCGGCCACCCGCACCACCGGCACGCGGCTGGAAATGAAGGTGATCGACGCCCCGAACACCCCGGCAATGCTGGTGCGCAACACCACCTGGGCCGCATAGACGGCCGGGCCGCGAGCCGATTCGATCCACAAATGAGCCAAGCTGCCGGCGGCAAATCCCAGGGCAGAGAGGAACCAGATGCTCCGCGGCCCCAGCGAATCGATCCCCACGGCCTGGGCCCAGCGCATCACCAGCGAACCGACCATGCCGGCGGCCACGATCCAGCCCAGGTCTCCCTCGCTCCCCCCGCCCACCTTCACAAAGTCCGCATAGCGAAAAAGCAGGCTGATGGCCACCATCATCGAAGTGTTGGAAAGATAGGCAAACCAGAACTCCCGGCCATACACGCCCGAGAGCTCCCCCTGGCCGGTGGCGGCAAGCCCCTGGTGTGAAAGCGGTTGGTTTTGGGGAAGGCGGGTTGTTTTCCGGGCGGGTGATTTCATGGCAGGCCAATGCAAGGGAAAGCGTCGCTGCGATTCTAAATCGCCCGGGACGGATTGAACAGGGCGGGCCGCTTGTCCTCCTCCGCAGGGGTCCAGTTCAACTTTTGCGCGTTGGAAGGGGGCCGGGGAGATGTCAAGAGGAGATCTCTGGGAAACATCTGTGGGAAAATGGGAAGCTGAGTGGTAGAACAGGACGGTTTTGGTCCCCCAGGGAGGTTATTTTGCACGAAGGAGATCAGGCATGGATGCGAAACAGGCGTTGCCCGAAGTGCCGGAGGCGCCCGACGATGCGGAGGCGGCGGAGCGGGTCGTTTACCGGGGTCCGCAGCGGGTGCTTCGCAGTGTGGTTTGCA